>DYIH01000094.1:0-754 GCA_020723785.1 Thermaerobacter marianensis | reverse complement strand
GCGGGCCTGGGTATCGCCGCCGTTCGGATCCTGCACTACGGCTACCTGGACGGCCACCTGGCCCGGAAGGGGAAGGGGCGCCGCAACCGGGAGATCATCGCCCGCGCCCTGGCGGCAGCGCCGGAGGACCCGTTCCTGCGCTACTGCCTCGCCGCCGAACTCATGGAACAGGGGGACTTCCAGGGGGCCAGGCGCGAGCTGCATCCGGCCAGGGAGGCCTGGGCGGACGGCGATCCCCATTTGCCGGACGTGATCCGCAAGCTGGCCCTGTGCGAGCTCGCCCTGGGCCGCCACGACGCCGCCCTGGCCGTCCTGGCCGACGGGTTGGCACGCTATCCCGATTTCACCGACCTGGTCTATCTGCGAGGCGCCATCCGGCACCAGATGGGTCAAACGGGCGAAGCGGCGGCCGACTTCCGCCGCTGTCTGGAGATGGGCGAGGCGCCGCCCCGTTACGCCTCCTGGGTGGGCGTCGGCGGCTTCCGCGCCCGGGCGGCCCTGGACGCCCTCGCGAAGCCGGGCTTCACAGCCCCCCCACCCGGCAGTGATCCCCGACCACGACCCGCACCGCCCGCGGCCGGCCGTCACCCCCGGTGACAGCGGCCTCGCGGCCGATCAGGCTCTCGTCGATGCGGCCGGCCACGTCGCGGACGGTGGCGCCGGCCAGGACGACGCTGTGCTCGACCTCGCAGCCGCGCAGGGTGGCGCCCGGGCCGATGCTGGTGTAAGGCCCGACGTAGGCGTTGACGACGGT
>DYIH01000093.1 GCA_020723785.1 Thermaerobacter marianensis | reverse complement strand
CGATCCTCTACGGCACGACACGGGCATTCCTCGAATACTTCGGCCTGCGGGACCTGGCGGACCTGCCGCCGCCGGAGTCGTTCGGGCGCTAGGTGCGCGTTGCGAAATCCCGATGTCGACGATGCTGGTGGGGCGGCTGCTACGCCGTCGCGGGGAAGCGATTCTTCGCGCATACTAAGCGGGCGGGAGGGGGACGGACATGGCCTGGCTGTTGGCGGGAGCGCTCCTGTCGGGCTTTCTTTTCCTCATCTGGCGCCATCCCGTCCATACCCACTTGACGGGCCGGTTTGTTGACGGGCGCCTGGCGCTGCAGGCGGAGGTGCGTTGCCTGGGCGGCCGGCTGCGTGCCCGGCGCCTGGCGCGGACATTCTCCGGCCTGCGCTGGCTCCCGCCGGTCCTGCGCCTCCTGGAACCGGGACGCGGGGTTTCGCCCGGGGAAACCGCGCTTGACCACCTGGCCCGGCGCTGGCGGGTGACCAGGCTTGAGGTGGGTCTGTCCATCGGCGCCGGCTCCCCTGCCCTGACCGCGGCGGCCTACGGGTTGACCTGGGGCGTCGTGGGCGCCGTCCTGGAGGCCTTTCAGACGCGTTGGCCGGTCGAGGCGCCGCCCCGCGTCCGCATCGACGCCGATTTCCGGCGTGCGCGACTGTCCGCCGAGTTCCGCTGCATATTGACGTATCGAGTGGGGGATGCTGTAATCGCCGGCTGGCTGGAACTGCGGAAACGTTTGACGCGTCACCTTGTCAGGGAGACGGCGCCGACGTCCCCTCCAGACCAGCCGGCCCATTCCGCGGAGGCGTGAGCGCAAGCACGACCTGGCCCGCGGCGGGAGGAGGCGTCCGGGGTGGAGCATCCCATTCAGGGCCTGATGAAGACGGCCATGGAAAGCATCAAGAGCATGGTGGACGTGAACACCGTCGTCGGCGAGGCGGTGGAAACCCAGGATGGCACGGTGATCATCCCCGTGTCGCGGGTGTCCCTCGGGTTCGCGGCCGGGGGCGGGGAGTACGGCGCCACGGCCCGTGACGGGAGGCGCCCTGCGCCTGACGGCGCCGCTGAGATCTGGCCGTTCGGGGGCGGCAGCGGCGCGGGGATGTCCGTCTCGCCCATCGGTTTCCTGGTCTGCGGGCCCAACACCGTCCGCTTCCTCCCGGTGGACCAACGGGCCAACCTGGAGCGCATCCTGGACGTCGCCCCCGATCTCCTGGAACGCCTGCAGGCGGTGTGGCGCAGGGACGGACACGCCGCCGGCAACGGGGGGACGGTCACCTTCACGCCCGAAGAACCGGTCGAGCCGGTCCATCGCAGCGGCTGGGAGGACATGGACTAGTTGCGGAGCCTGTGGAAGGGCGCCATCAGCTTCGGGCTGGTGCACATCCCGGTCAAGCTGTACACGGCCACCGAATCCCGCGACGTGCGCTTCCACATGCTCCACCGCGCCTGCCACACGCCCATCCGCTACCGTAAATTCTGCCCCGCCTGCGGCCGGGAGGTCGAGGCGGAGGAGATCGCCCGCGGTTACGAATATGCCGGCGGCCGGTACGTCCTGGTCGAGGACGAGGACCTGGACGCCCTGCCCCTGCGCACCGATAGGGCTGTGGAAATCCTCGATTTCGTGAGGCTGGACGAGATCGACCCCGTTTTCTTCGAAAAAACCTATTTCCTTGAGCCGGCCGAGGGCGGGGCCAAGGCTTATGCCCTCCTGCGGCACGCGATGGAGCGGACGGGGCGGGCCGCAGTGGCCAAGGTGGCGCTGCGGTCCAAGGAATCCCTGGCGGCTATCCGCCTCTACAACGGGTTGCCTGCCGGAGCCGCGAACGGGTCGGCGGCCGGAGCCGCGAACGGGCCGGCGGCCGGGGTGGGAGCGCGGGGCGGCGGCGGTTTGTCGGGCGGCGTCCCCATACTCGTGCTGGAAACGATGTTCTTCCCCGATGAAATCCGTTCCTATGCGCAACTCGCCGAGGCCTACCGGCCCGTGGCCGTCAACGAACGGGAGCTGGCCATGGCCGTCCATCTGATCGAGAGCCTGAGCGTCTCCTTCCAGCCCGAAAAGTACCGTGACGAATACCGGGAGGCCCTGCTGGAGGTCATCGAGGATAAGGTTGCCGGCAGGGAGGTCGTGACTCCGGAGGCGCCCGAGCCGGCGCGCGTCGTCGACCTGATGCGCGCCTTGGAGGAGAGCATCCGCATGGCCGAAGAGCGGCGCCGCGGCGGGCCGCCCGCCTTCACCGGCGCGGCGGTCAACGGGGCGCCCGGCCTCGGCGGTGTGACCGCCCCGTGAGCGGTGGGCCCCTGGGCCCGGACCCCATCCACTCACTCATCGCTCCCATGAAGCCCGTGGCTGTGCCCGCCCCGCCGGACGGGGGGATGCGCGGCTTCCCCTGGGATGACCGTGAGTACGCGTATCAGCTGAAATGGGACGGGATCCGCATGCTGGCCTTCGTGGAGAGGGGCCGCGTGCGGCTTCAGAACCGGCGCCTCCGCGACCGCACCGCCGTTTACCCCGAAATGGCCGCGCTGGGTGACCGCATCCGCGCCCGGGAGGCGATCCTCGACGGCGAGGTGGTGGTTCTCGGCGAGGGGCGGCCCAGTTTCCCCCGTGTGCTCAAACGGGAACTCGCCGCCGGGACCCGCGCCGTCGACCGGCTGTCCGCCGAGCTGCCGGCCGCCTTCGCCGTTTTCGATCTGCTTTACCTTGATGGTTCCGACCTGGCGGGCCGGCCCTGGTGGGCACGGCAGGAAATGCTCGCCGCGCGGCTCGAGCCCGGCGGTGTCGCGCACCTGACCGGCAGCACCGGGGACGGCCCCGCCCTGTGGGCCGCCGTCGTTTCGGAGGGCCTGGAGGGGGTGGTGGCCAAGCGCCGCGTCAGCCCGTACCTGCCGGGCGGCAGGAGCCGCCACTGGCTTAAGATCAAGCTGCGGCGCCGCCTCGATGGCGTGGTGGGCGGGTACACCCGTACACCTGAGGGCGTGGGGGCGCTGTTGGTGGGCCTCTACGGTGGCGGGGCGGCCGGACCGGGCCTGGTCTACGTCGGGCGCGTCGGGACCGGCCTCACCGACGAGCTGCGCCACACCCTGGCGGAGCGCTTGCGGGGCCTGGAAACGCCGCGCCCGCACTTCGTCAATCCGCCCCGCCTGGCGGGACTGGACGTGCGCTGGACGGCGCCGCTGATCACGGTGACCGTGACTTTCGCCGAGTGGACGGAGGACCTCAAGCTGCGGGCGCCGGCGCTGGCAGGGTTCAGCCGGACCGATCCCGAACAATGTCGTTTGGATTAGGTATCTCACCGCTTCGGAGAAAGGTGGGGGCGATGTCCGGGAACGGCAAGGAACGGGTGGCCATCGAGGGGCGCATCCTGGAACTGACCAACCTGGACAAGCCCTTCTGGCCCGAGGACGGCTACACCAAGGCCCACTTCATCGCCTACATGCGGGCTGTGGCGCCCTGGCTCCTGCCCCACCTGCGCGGCCGGCCGCTGGTGGTGACACGTTACCCGGACGGCATCCACGGCGAGTCGTTCTACCAGAAGGATACCCCCGACCATGCCCCCGATTGGATACGCACGTGGCCCTACTGGTCCCGGGACAAGGGGCGCTGGATCCGGTTCACCCTCTGCGAGGACCTGCCCACCCTGGTCTGGCTGGCCAACCAGGCCTGCCTGGAACTCCACCCCTGGCTCTCGCCGGCCGCCCACCCGGACCGCCCAGACATGGCCGTCGTCGACCTGGACCCGGCCGAGCCGGCGGGGTTCGAGGAGGCGCGGCGGGCGGCGTTCATGCTGAAGAGTCTTCTGGACAACCTCGGCCTGCGCGGCTACCCCAAGCTCTCCGGGGCCACCGGCATCCACGTTTACATCCCGATCGCGCCCCGCTACGCCTACCGGCAGGTGGCCGGATTCGTCCAGGCCTGCGGCCGCGTCCTGCTCCGGCTGGCCCCCGGGCTGATCACCCTGGAGCGCGCCGTGCGGCGCCGCGCCGGCAAGGTCTATGTGGACTACCTGCAGAACGTCAAAGGCAAGACCCTGGTCGGCGTCTACTGCCCCCGGCCCCGGCCGGGGGCCCCGGTCTCCTGCCCTGTCACCTGGGAGGAACTCGAACGGGTCACGCCGGACGCCTTCACCATGGCCACCGTACCGGAAAGGCTGGCCCGGCTGGGGGACCTGTTCGCGCCGGTGCTCACCGCCCGGCAGGACCTTGAGGGCACCTTCGGCAGCCTTGGCCTCCCTTAGAATCACGGCGGCGCGGGCGACTCGCGCCGGTTGTCTCTGAAGGGATGGAGATGAGCGTCCCCACGGTGCATGGGTGGTGAGACGGCATGCTGACGGTTGATGCGGCGTCGGGCATAGCCCCCACCGCGCATGGGCGGTGAGACGGCACGCTGACGGTTGATGCGGCGTCGGGCATAGCCCCCAACCGCGCATGGGTGATGAAGTACTTCACTTCTTAAAAACCCTTGTCTTGTAAGGGTTTCATCAGTGTGAAGTACTTCACTTCTCTCAAACCCTGTCGCAACTTAGGTTTTCGGCCAGTGAAGTACTTCACCCCCCACGGTCCAGAGGCGATGATGGATACCCGCCGGCAGGCATTCCGTTATAGTCTCTTCCGACCATTTGAAACAGTCTCTTCTAACCATAAACCCCCCCCTCTACCCGTTCGATAAATGGAACGGGTTGAGAATTCCGCTGCCCGCGGCGGGGTGCGCGGTCCGCGGCGGGGTGCGCGGTCCGGCCGCGCGGCGGGGCCAGGACAACGAGGGAGGGAGCGCGAACTTCCATGACACGACTGTTGAGACCTGCCGAGATCGTAATGGAGCGCCTCAGGTTCACCAGGAAGGTGACCCTGGCGGGGCTCCTGCTGGCTGTTCCCCTGGCCCTCTTGAGCTATTTCTTCGTCAAGGCAATCGGCGCCTCGATCGAGTTTGCCGCGAAGGAGCATATGGGCGTGCGGTTCCTGCAGCCGTCGATGCAAGTGATCAAATACGCGCAGCTGCACCGCGGGACCTCCCAGATGGCGTTGAGCGGCGATGCCGCCGCCAGGGAGCGCCTGGCCGACCTGCAGGCGAAGGTTGACGGGGCCATAGTCGAACTGGACCGGCTGGACCGGGAAGTCGGCCGGACGCTTGGGACCACCATGGACTGGGGCGAGCTGAAAAAGTCCTGGGAGGATATCAAGTCCAGGGCGACCGGCATGACGCGTCAGGAGTCGCTGGCGGCTCACAACAAGTTCATCAGGAACACGATGGACTTCGTCGCCCGGGCGGCAGACCGCTCCAACCTGACCCTGGACCCGGAGGCCGACTCCAACCACCTGGCGGGCTTGGTCGTCGACGCGCTGCCCGAGTTGGCCGAGCACCTCGGGGTGCAACGGGCGTTGAGTTCGGGCGTGGCCACCCGCAAGGCGCTGACGATGGATGAGACGATACAGCTGAGCGTCCTCCGGGGCAATGTCGAAGCCAACAGCAAGAGTGCCAGAAAGCATCTTGAAGGAGCCTTTGACGCCGACCCCGGCCTGAAGGCGCGGCTGGAGGACACGGCCAAGGCCTTGGAGGAGGCGGTGGCAGGTTTCCAGACCGACATCGTTCGGAAACTCATCCAGGCCCCGTCCGTCGAGGTTTCCGGGCAGGCGATGTTCGACAAGGGCACCGAGGCCGTCGAGGCGGTCTACCGGTTGCACGCCGAGACATCGCAGGTCCTGGAAGGCTTGCTCCAGGCGCGTCAGGCCAAACTGAACGCCAGGAGGACCGGTATCCTCTCCCTGGTCGTCGTGGCACTGGCGATCGCGATCTACTTCTTCATGGGCTTCGTGACGTCCGTCAGGCGGGCCCTGCGCGCCCTCGAGGAGGCCTCGCGGCGGATGGCCTGCGGCGACCTGACGCTGCAGGGGGTGGATGTCCGCAGCCGGGACGAGATCGGCCGGGCGGCCGGCGTGTTCAATGAAATGATGCGCAACCTGCGGGAGATGGTGGCCCATATCCGGAACACCGGCCAGCAACTGGCCGTTTCGAGCGAGACCGTGGTGAGCGCGGCGGAGCAGGCGGCGGAGATGACCGCCCAGATCTCGGACGCCATACGGCAGGTGGCCGACGGCGCGAGCGACCAGACGGCGGGCGCGGAAGAGGCCGCCAACGTCATGGACCAGCTGCGAGACGTGATCGCCCAGATCGCCCAGGGCGCCCAGAGCCAAGCCCGGAGCGTTGCCCACACATCGGAGATCGTCCGCCAGATGGTCGGCGCCATCGACCAGGTGGCGCGCCTGGCCCAGGACGTTTCGGACGCTGCGGCGCAGGCCCTGGGGGCCGCGGAGGGGAGCGGCGCCTCCGTCCAGCAGACGGTGGACGGCATGGCGCGGATCAAGGAGACGGCGCTGGAGGCGGCGGAACGGGTGCGGGAACTGGGCGGGCGTTCCCGCCAGATCGGCGAGATCATCGAGGTGATCAACGGCATCGCCGAACAGACCAACCTGCTCGCCCTGAACGCGGCCATCGAGGCGGCGCGGGCCGGTGAGCACGGCAAGGGGTTCGCCGTGGTG
>DYIH01000092.1 GCA_020723785.1 Thermaerobacter marianensis | reverse complement strand
ATGCAGGCCGGCCAGGTCGGCGGCGGTGCGGTAGAGGTAGGCCTGCAGCACCAGCCCGACGTTGGGGAAACGGCGGCGGAGTTCCTTGAACAGGTCGATGGTCGCCTGGGTGTGGCGGGAGTCCTCCATGTCGATGCGCACGAAGTTGCCGTACCCGGCGGCGCGGGCCAGGATTTCCTCCAGGTTGGCGCGGCAAAGGGCCGGATCCACGTCGAGCCCCATCTGGGTCAGCTTGAGGGAGACGTTGGCGTCGAGGCCGTCGGCGGCGATGCGGTCCAGGGTCTCCAGGTAGGCGGCGGCCGCCCGGCGGGCCTGCTCGGGCCGGCTGACGCCCTCGCCCAGGCAGTCCAGGGTGGCCTTGATGCCCTGGCGGTTCAGTTCGCGGACGGCCGGAACGGCCTCGTCCAGCCGCTGGCCGGCCACGAAGCGGGCCGCGCCCAGGGACATGCCGTGGCGGGTGACGGCGCGGGCCACCAGCGGGTTGGCGGCCAGGGACAGGATGGCGCGGCGCGCCAGGGCGTTGGCGTTCACGGGAGTCACCACCTTTTCCTCGGATGCCGGGGGGCACCCCCAGGCGGGATCGGGACAACCGGCATGAAGCCTTGACGATGTCCCTTAAATGTTATCGTATCCCGACGCGGTGAAACGTGCACGCCGACCACGACCGGCGCGGCGAGCGGTGAGGGAGCACAAGGGGATGGAAAGCACTTGCAATCCATGAGCTTCAATGTTATATGTCGTATTGAGACGTTACAAATCAATATAACATATCATATTGAAAGGGTGAACATCTTTGGAAGCGAACACTCTCCAACGGCTGCTTGAGTCCGGGGAAAGCGAGACGGTCGAATTCAAAAGGGGTGTCCCTTCAGAGAAGGATCTTGCCGAAGCCGTCGTCTGCCTGGCCAACGCACGTGGTGGCCGGATTATTTTAGGCGTCACCGACGAGGGAGAGATTCACGGCTGCCGGGACTACGATGCCGAGGATATGAAACGCGCCGTGTTCAACGCCACCGATCCGCCGCTGGTGGTGGACGTTGCCGAGGTGCATACCGCAAAAGGGACGGTCCTCGTCGTCACCGTTCCGGCCAGTCCGGTGCTGCACGCCACCACTTCCGGCAAATACCTCCGACGCGTCGGACGCACCTGCCAACCTGTGGCGCCGTATCAGATTCCGAGCATTCTCGTCCAGAAAGGACAACTGGATTATACCGCCATGGTGGTTCCAGGGGCTTCCCTGGACGACCTGGACGCCAGGGAGATCCATGCGCTCCGCAGCCTCCTCTCCGAGCGCAATCCCCGGTCCGAGTTGGCGTCTCTGGGCGACAGGGATTTCATTGTCGCGCTGGAGCTGGCCCGGCGGGAAGAAGGCGCCCTTCGGCCGACGGTCGCCGGGCTGCTGTTGGCGGGCAAGGCGGCGGCCATCAATATGTTCGTCCCGGGGGCCCGGGTGACGTATCTGCACTTCGGCGGCGATGAGATCGACTATGATTTTCGTGAGGATTTGCAGCGGCCCCTGGTGGCCACGCTGGAACGACTGACCGAAGTGATCGAAGCCCGAAACCGGCTCCAAACCGTGCCCGTCGGGTTGGCCCGCGTCGAGGTCCGGGACTTTCCGGTCGAAGCTTACCGGGAAGGGATCCTGAACGCCCTTTGCCACCGCGACTATACCCAGCACGACGCCGTCTACATCCGCCACCGGTCGGACCGGCTTGAGATCGAAAGCCCTGGGGGCTTCCCCACCGGGATTACGCCCGAAACGATCCTGCATCACCGGCCGAAACATCGCAATCCCGTCCTGGCGCGGGTTCTCCAACGGCTCGGGTATGTGGAGCAGGCCGGGATCGGCGTGGATCGGATATACCGCGCCCTCCTAATGAACGGAAAGGAGCCGCCGGAATACGTCGAAGAAGGGGACTCCGTCCGCCTGGTCCTCAGGGACGGCCTTTTCGACAAGAACTTTGCCCGGTTTGTCTCGGAAGCCGCCGCACGTGGCACACCGCTGAATCTGGACCAACTCATCGTTCTCTCGCACCTGAAACGCCACCGCAGCGTGGACCGCACCACGGCGGCCGCCATCTGCCAACGAAGCGAACGGGAGGCCGGGGAGATCCTGGCGGCGATGACTCGCCTGGGGTTGGTGGAACGCCGTGGCACCAAAGGCGGAACCACCTACATCCTGTCGGCGCGCCTGGCCCACCTGGCGGGTGAAGAGGCCGCCTACATGAGGGATCGCGGTCTGGATGCCGTGAAACGCCGGGAAATGGTCCTCGATTACGCACGGACCTGGGGATCGATCACCAACGAGAAATGCCGGGATCTTTGCGGGGTCAACTTCCATCAGGCTACGCGTCTGCTCGCCGACCTCTGCCGGCAGGGATTGCTGCGCCGCGAAGGGCGGGGACGGTACACACGCTACGTTCCATCTCCGACGGCGAACGTCGGCGGATAAGGCGCCTCAACGCTTGGCGCATCGACACCCGACACCAGGTGCCCGAGGACCTCGGCGACGCCCTCCCCGAACGCCGCGCCGGTGACGAGGTCCGCGTGGCGCTTCAGTTCCGGCGCCGCGTTGGCCACGGCCACGCCCAGCCCGGCGCGGCGGAGCATGTCCAGGTCGTTCATCTGGTCGCCGACGGCCGCCACGCGGTCCAGGGGGACGCCCAGGTGGCCGGCCAGCCACTCCAGGGCGGCGCCCTTGGAGGCGCCGGCCGGCAGGAGTTCTATGTAGTCGGCGTCGGATTGGACGTAGTTGACGCCGGGATACCCCTCGGCCCGGAGTTGCTCCATCACGGCGACCGACGCCGCCACCGGCCCGATGAACAGCAGCTTGGGCGGCGCCGCCGTAAGGGCCGCCCGCAGGTCCCCCACCGGCCGGGCGGCGATGCGGTCCTTGCGCATGTAGCCTTCGACCGCCGGCGTGATCTCCCGCACCAGGATCTCGCCGCGCAAGTAGAGAAAGGCGTCCACCGGCGCCGCCTCAGCCAGCTCCAGCGCCCGCCGTGCCGTCTCCAGCGCAACCGTCTGCTGGTGCAGCACCCTGCTGGTGCGGAAGTCGACCACCTGGGCGCCGTTGAAGACGATCGCCGGAACGTCCAGGCCCAGCGCCTCGGCGTAGTGGCGCACCGCCGGGGTCGGCCGCCCCGTGGCCAGGGTGAACCGCCCGCCCCGCGCCCGGAAGGCGGCCACGGCCCGCGCGACCGCCTCCGGCAGGTCGCCGCCGCGCTGTACCAGGGTGCCGTCTACATCTGCCACAACCAGTCGATATCGCATGGCCCGATTCCCCCGTTCGCTTACCACCTTACCACAGAGCGGAGGCGTTCGACAGGCCCTACCCGACTGGCGCCGCCTGCGTCACGCGCACAACGGGGCCGCGCATGAAGATGCTGGGCCCCTCGTGGAGGGTGCCGGAAACCCGCACCACCCGCCCGACGCAGGCCTCCAGCACCGCAGCCGCCTCCCCGCCGGCAGGGGCCAGGACATACCGCCGGCCGGGGCTGGATGCCAACTCCAACTCGAAGTGCCGACCCTCCAATTCCATCATGAACAGCATCCCCTCGACGGTGACGATCGCCCCGGTCGTGCTCATCCGTTTGTCACCTCACGGACAGATTATTCGCCACCGGATGCATCAGTCAAACCTGTTTCCCGGCCGCACGGGAAGAAAAGAGCGGCGCCGCCCTGGCGGCCTAAGACCCGGCGTTCACCTCGGTGACCCGCATCACCGGGCCGCGCATGTAGATGTTGGGCCTATCGTCGAGATAGCCGGTCACCCGCACCACCTTGCCGACGCTGGCCTCCAGGAGGCGCGACACCGCGTCGCCGGCGGGCGTCAGCACATAACGCTTGGTCCCCCGGCCCTCGGCAACCTCCAACTCATAGTGGCGGCCCTCGATCTCGCTGACCCGCACCGTTCCCTCCAGCTTCAATGCCGCTTCCAACAAGCCCATCCTCTCCATCGTCCGCAGGATCAGGCTGGCCGCCTGGGCCCGGGTGGACCGGTCGCCCGGCGCGAATCGCCCGTCGCCATGCCCTGGATCAGGCCCCGCTCCCTGGCCACCGCCACGTAGCCCCGCGCCCAGCCGGACACCTGCGCCCCGTCGGCGAAGGACGGTGCCGACCCCGCCCGCGCCGCGGCGTCCTTCTCCAGCCCCAGGGCGCGGACGATCATGGCCGCCATCTCCTCGCGCGTCACCGGATCACCGGGGCGGAACCGGCCGCCGGCGCCGTTGACCAGCCCGTACCTGGCTGCCGTCTCGATGTAGATGATGTAGATATAGTCCCAGCCGCCCGGCGCCACGTCGCGGAACGTGGGCTGGCTCGGCACCACCTTCTGAATGTTCCGCACCGGGTCGCGGCTCAAACATAAAGGCCTCCCGGGGAAGTATAACACGGTGCGATGCACGGTTACGGCTTCCCCCCACCCCCGCCCGGCTGCTCCGGCGCCTGCTGGATAGCACCGGCAGGAGGCGCCGCACCACCGGCCGCCGGCGCTTTCTCAGGCGCCGGCACGATCGTCCCGCCGGCCGGCACCGGCCCCGCGGCGGTGATGATCTTCCGCACCGCATCCGTGGCATCCTCATAGGACGAGCTGAGGAGAACAATGTCGACGCGGCGGTTCCTGGCGCGGTTCTCCTCCGAGTCGTTGGGGGCGGCGGGCCGCCACTCGCCGTAGCCGGTGCCGCCGAAGCGCTTGGGGTCCATGCCCTCCTTCTCGGTCAGGTAACGGATGACGGCCACCGCCCGCGCCACCGACAGCTCCCAACTGGTTGGGAATTGGGGCAGGCGGTTGGGCAGGTCGTCGGTGTGCCCCTCGACGATGATCCGGTTGGGCAGCCGGTTGAGGATGGGTGCGATGCGATGGAGCACGTCGCGCGACTCAGGCTTCATCACCGCCAGCCCCCGTACGAAGAACACGGTGTCGGAGAAGCTCACCACGAGGCCCCGGTCGTGCATGGTCACCGTCACCTCGCCTTTCAGGCCGGCCTGCTCCAGGGCCTGGGCCAGTTCCTGGCCGATGGCCTCGAGGTTGAGCTGCTCGTTCCGGTCCATGCGGGGCAACGTGCTGCCGCCGGCAGCCTTGGGCAGCAGCGAGTCGGCGTCGACCGGCACCTGGGCCTGACTGATGACGGAGTTGCCGCGATTGCCATTCAGCAGGCTTTCGCGCAGCGCCGCGGCCAACTGTATGTACTTGGCCTGATCCACCTTGGAAATGGAGTATAGAACGACGAAAAAGACCATCAGCAGGGTGATCAGGTCGGCATAGGTCAGGAGCCAGCGCAGCCCGCCGGCCCCGTCGTGCCCCCCGCCCCCGCCGTGGCCGCCGCCCCCGCCGCCGCGGGGCCTAGGCATGCTCCTCACCGGCCTGCAGGCCGCCCGCCGCCTTGCCCTCGGCCGGCTTGGCCCTGGCCTCGGGGCTCAGGAAGGCCTGCAACTTCTCACGGACGATGGTCGGGCTGTCACCCTTCTGGATCGAGAGAATCCCCTCGACGATCATTTCCTTCATCTCGGTTTCCTCTTTGGCGTTGGCCTTCAGCTTGCCGGCCAGCGGCAGGAAGAAGAGGTTGGCGATGAAGATGCCCCAGAAGGTGGCCAGGAAGGCTACGGAGATGGCCGGGCCCAGTTCGTCCGGGTTCTCCAGGCTGCTCAGGACGTGGATCAGGCCGAGCACCGTCCCGATGATGCCCATGGTCGGGGCGAACCCGCCCGCCGCCTCGAACATGGCGGCATCGGTATGCTTCCGCTTCTCCTCCAGAGAAACCTCCGTCAGCAGGACACCCTCCACCATCTCGGGATCGGCGCCGTCGACGACCATCTGCAGGCCCTTGGCCATGAATTTGTCCTGCAGGTTCTGGACTTCTTCCTCCAGGGCCAGGAGCCCCTCCCGGCGGGCCTTCTGCGCGAAGGCCACCAGGGACTCGACCACCTGGTGGGGCTCGACATGAGGCTTCTTGAACGCGGCGCCGATCAGCTTGGGCATGCGCATGAACTGGCCCATCCCCACACTGACCATCGTGGCGCCGATGGTCCCGCCGAAGATGATCATCATCGCCGAGATGTTGAACAGTGCCGAAACCTTCCCGCCTTCGACGATGTTGCCGCCGATGACGCCCACTAATGCAACGATCAGCCCGACGAGTACCCCGACGTCCATCAATAAACCTCCCTATAAACAGGTATCGGAACGGCAGGGGTGGCATTTGAGGAGAACCCGGCCGCCCGTTTTGGTCAACTCCCTGCGCGAAGCTTGGTTGACGCTTCCACGGGCAACATGCTAGACTACGCGCGGTGCGTCGTTCGGCGCACCGTTCGCTTGGGATCCCCACCAGGCTGCATGTTGGAGAGGAGGTTGTGGGCGTGGATCAACGGCTGCACGAGATCGGGGAAAAAGTCCTGGCGGGCGGGGCCGTCACCCCCGACGAGGCCCTCCACCTCATCGGCCTGAACGGCCCCGACGTCCATCACCTGCTGGCCTACGCCAACGCCATCCGGGAGAAGTTCACCGGGGACCGGGTGGAGCTCTGCAGCATCATCAACGCCCGTTCCGGGGGGTGCAGCGAGGACTGCGCCTTCTGCGCCCAGTCGGCCCACTACGGCGGGACCGGCGCCCCCGTCTACCCCC
>DYIH01000091.1 GCA_020723785.1 Thermaerobacter marianensis | reverse complement strand
ACCCTTCCGTTCCGGCTGGCAGATGAGCCCCCGGGTCGCCTGCTCGGTGCGGAACTGCCTCTACTGGCGCGAGGCCGCCCCCGAACAGCGCGGCGAGGTCGCATCACCCGGCGGCTGCGGCGCCGGCAGCATCCAGGTGAACGGCAGCGGCGCCACCCTGGACGCCGAAACCGACTGCGCCACCTTCATCCCACGCTCCTGACGGCGCCGGTGCCCCACTAAGCGGGATATCTCACCGCACCGCCGGCACAGGGAACAATTTGCCGCTCTTCAGCCGGTCCTCGGCGTCGTATCCGCAGTTGTCGAGAGCCAGCCCGTCCTCATACCTGCCAACTCTCCAGGTAGCGGGCCTGTTCCGGCGAAAGGCTGTCGATCTCGACACCAAGGGCCCGCAACCGGAGGCGCGCCACCTTCTCGTCAGCGGCGGCGGGCAGTTCCACCACCCGCGGTCCCAGTTCGCGGCCGTGTTCGGCCACGTACCGGAGGGCCAGGGCCTGCAGGGCGAAGGAGAGGTCCATGATCTCCGCCGGGTGGCCGTCGCCGGCCGCCAGGTTCACCAGCCGCCCCTCGCCCAGCAGATAGAGCTTGCGGCCGTCGGCCAGGACGAACTCCTCCACGTTGGGTCGGACCACCCGCCGCGAAACCGACAGGGCCGCCAGGTCGGGCTTGGAGATCTCCACGTCGAAGTGGCCGGCGTTGGCGAGGCAAGCCCCCGACTTCATGCGCTCGAAGTGCTCGCGCCGCAGGACCCCGGCGCAGCCGGTGACGGTGACGAAGATGTCGCCCACCTCGGCCGCCTCGACGGACGGCATGACGTCGTGGCCGTCCATCAGGGCCTCGTTGGCCGCCACCGGGTCCACCTCGCAGACGATGACCCGGGCGCCCAGGCCGCGGGCGCGCATGGCCACGCCCTTGCCGCACCAGCCGTAGCCCAGGACGACGACCGCCTTGCCGGCGACGACCAGGTTGGTGGTGCGCATGATCCCGTCCCAGGTGGACTGGCCGGTCCCGTAGCGGTTGTCGAAAAGGAACTTGCAACGGGCGTTGTTCACCGCCACCATGGGGAATTCCAGGGCGCCGTCCCGCTCCATGGCCCGCAGCCGGTGCACGCCGGTCGTCGTCTCCTCGGTGCCGCCGAGGACGCCGGGCAGCAGGTCGCGCCGCTTGGTGTGGAGGAGGGTGACCAGGTCGCCGCCGTCGTCGATGATCAGCTCGGGCCTGGTCTCGGCCACCTTCTCGATGAAGTCGAAGTACTCCTCCCCGGTGGCGCCGCGCCAGCCGAACATGCGGACGCCGGCCTCGGCCAAGGCGGCGGCCACGTCGTCCTGGGTGGACAGCGGGTTGCAGCCGGCGATGGCCACCTCCGCCCCGGCCTCCCGGAGGCAGAGGCACAGGTGGGCCGTCTTGGCCTCCACGTGCAGGGCCAGCCCGACGCGCCGGCCGCGCAGGGCGCCGCCGGCCTTCAGCTCGTCCCGCACCGCGTTGAGCACGGGCATGCGGTCGCGCACCCAGTCGATCTTCAGCCGGCCGAACGGGGCCAGGGTGGGATCGCGCACGATGGAATCAGACAATGAGATCCCTCCGTGTCCAGATTGCTAGATGCTTTGCACAATCTGCTAGGGTTCGTTGCGTTGTCGGCGAATCCTGCCTGCCCGACCCTCCTGCTACCTCAGCCACAACAGCTTCGACAACGAGATCGGAACGATCCGCGGATCGTGGACGGTGACGTTGTCCTCCAGGGTCACCAGCAGGCCCAGCGGCGCGTGGTACACCGTCTTCTCCAGCCGGGGACGCCCGGCGCTTCAGCCGCAGCTCCAGGGGCTCAATCAAACGGATGAGGAGGGCGCCGTCGAGGAACCGCAGGTAATTCAGGATGCGGTTCCAGCCGACGTCAGCCCCCCGGTGAGCAGGCGCCGGAGCCGGCCGAAGAGCCACCGCCGGAAGGGCGGCGTGCGCGGCGCCGGTCTGCCGGCCCACCAGGGGTTGAGGCGGCGGAGGTCGTCTGTTGGATCCGCCGCCAGGGGGCTGTGGGTCGAATAGGCGAACTTGACGACGATCGGCCCGTCCGTGAAAGTGCGCTGCTCGGCGATGGAATGGGGGTCGGTGTCCCAGCCCGCCTCCTGCAGCTTGGGCGTAACGTACTTGCGGCAGGTGTCGGCTTCGGTACAAATGGGTGAGCCCTCCCCGGAATCTGTCGATCCGGGCCATATTATAGCAATAGATGCCAGCTTTTTGGCCTCTCCGATACCTACGACGCCCCGTGCACCTCCACCGGTTCCCCGCAACGGCACGACTGCTCGCCGCCGGCCAGGGCCAGGGCCGCCAGTACCCGGCCGAATAGGGCGCGCAGGTTGGCGGCATTCGCCGCCATGACCTCCACGACCTCGCTGTGGGTGAGGGGTCGGTCGGCGATACCCGCGGCGAAGTTGGTCACCATGGCCACGGCGGCGTAACAAAGCGAAAGCTCGCGCGCCAGGACGACCTCCGGCACGCCGGTCATCCCCACCACGTGGCCGCCCAGTTGGGCGTACATGCGGATCTCGGCCGCCGTCTCGAAGCGCGGCCCCTCGGTGCAAACGTACGTCCCCGCCGGGTGGCAGGTCACGCCGAGTTCCGCCGCCGTGTCCGCGAGCACCCGCCGCAGGTCGGGGCAATAGGGCGCGGTGACGTCCACGTGGACCACCCCGCGCGGCGCGCCGGGGTTGAGCGGCTTCGCCCCCTCGTAAAACGTGCTCGCCCGGCCGCGGGTAAAGTCGAGGAACTGGTCGAGGAGGACGAAGTCGCCCGGCTTCATGTCCCTGCTGAGGGAGCCGACGGCCGCGGTGGCCAGCACCCGCTCCACCCCCAGCGACTTCAGCGCCCAGACGTTGGCCCGGTGGTTGACGCGGTGGGGCGGCACGGCGTGGCCGGTCCCGTGGCGGGAGAGGAAGGCCACCTCCTCCCCTCGCGCGGCGCCGCTTCCGCCGCCGTCGGCCGCCGGTCCCCGGCCTCCGCCGATCGACCGGTCCCGGCCTTCGCCGTCCGTCGGCAGCCGGGCGCCGCCCGTAGCAAGGCGCCCGATGCGGACGGACACCGGGCCGTAAGGCGTATCCACCAGTTCCTCGCGGACGCCCTCCAGCATCGACGGGTCGTAGACGCCGGTGCCGCCGATGACCGCCAGCCTGCACGCCGCGCTCTTGTCGGGTCCGGCGGGGATACCGCCGCTGCTCGCGCTCACGCCGTCAGCCCTCGGTGACCCAGCGGTCCAGGTCCTTGTCGTAGGAGACCAGCTCGCCTGGTTGGAAGAAGATGGCGATCTCCCGCTCGGCCGATTCCACGGAGTCGGAGCCGTGCACGATGTTCATGCCGATGTCCAGGCCGTAGTCGCCGCGCAGCGTGCCTGGTGTGGCCGTCACCGGGTCGGTCGCCCCCATCACGGCGCGGACGGCGCCGACCGCCCGCGGGCCTTCCCAGACCATGGCCACCACCGGCCCGCTGGTGATGAAGCGGATCAGGCCCGGGAAGAAGGGCCGGTCCTTGTGGGGGGCGTAGTGCTTTTCCGCCGTCTCCCGCGGCAGATGGATCATCTTGAGCCCTACCAGCTTCAACCCCTTGCGCTCCAGGCGGCCGATCACCTCCCCGACCAGGCCCCGCTGCACCCCGTCGGGTTTGACCATCACGTATGTCCTCTCCACTCCCGCACCTCCCGCGTATGCTCCGCCGGCGAGCCGCCCCGCGGCCGGTCACCTCACGGCCCCCCGCACCGGGTTGGCCAGCCGGCCGATGCCGGCGATCTCCACCTCCACCACGTCGCCCGGCGCCAGGGGGCCCACCCCGGCCGGCGTCCCTGTGAAGACGGCGTCGCCCGGTTCCAGGGTCATGACCTGAGAGATGAAGGCGACCAGGTCGGGAACCGGGAAGATCATCCCGGCCGTGGTGTCCGACTGCACCCGGCGGCCGTTGACATGGGTGGCGATCTCCAGGTCCGCGGGGTCCAGGCCGGCGACGATCCACGGCCCCAAAGGGGCGAAGGTGTCGAAGGACTTGGCCCGCGTCCACTGGCCATCCCTCTTCTGGAGGTCACGGGCGGTCACGTCGTTGCCGCACGTGAACCCCAGGATGCCGGCCGCCGCCTCCGCCGGGGCGGCGCGCGACAGAGTCCGCCCGATGACGGCCACCAGTTCCCCCTCGTAATCCACCCGCCGGCTCATCGCCGGCAGGACGATGGGCGCGCCCGGGCCGATCACGGCGCTCGGCGGCTTGATGAACAGCAACGGTTCGTCCGGTATGGCCAGTCCGAACTCGCGGGCATGGTTTTGGTAATTCAGCCCCACACAGACGATCTTCCCCGGCCGCACGGGCGCCAGCAGCTCCACGTCCGCCAGGGGACGGGCCTCGCCGGCCGGTTCCCGGTCCCCGGCGCGGCCGGAAAAGAGGTCCCCGGCCAACGGCAGCACCTGCTCACCCTCCACCCGGCCATATGCAACCCGTCCCTCCGCCCGGAAACGGACGAACCGCATCCCGCCCCTCCCCTCCGGCGCACAACATGGATGATAGCACAAATCCTGTGGTGGGTTACAGGGGAAGCGGCGGGACGTTCCGAGCGTTACTTTCGTTGCGACTCCGCTTTCTGTGCAAAGGTCATCTCGTAGGTGATCACCTTCCAGATTTGATCGTCGGTGAGGACCTTCCCCCAGGCCGGCATCAGGCGGGTGAGGTCTTCCGGGAAGCCCTCCTTGACCCGCCAGAACCAGTAGCCGTCGTTCATCCGTGAGACGCGGTCCTTGTCGGTAAAGTCGGTGGGGGGTGGAACGATGTCCGCCATTCCCGGCCCCACGCCGTTGCCGGTGGCACCATGGCACAACCAGCAATAGCGGTTGTAGATCTTCTCGCCCTCGGCGAGGGCTGCTTCGTCCGTGAGGCTGTATGGGTTCTTGAGATTGGCGTAGCGGGCCGGGGGCGGCTCCAGCTTGGGCCGGGCGTTGCTTACCAGCGGCCGCGCCAACCATCCGGCTGCGGCGCCGGCCAACAAAGCGAGCATCACCCCCGTGGCGAACGCCTGGGTCCTGTTCCTTTGCCGTGCTTCCATCCCATTCCCTCCAATGCAAAAGATGATACGGCCAGGGCGTTTTTCCGAATCGGCGGGGAGCGGTGTGGGAACGAAGAAAACAAGTTTTGCGACGGGAGTGTTGAAACGGCTGTAACGACTAGCTAATTATAGCTAGAATAATTGACATTGCCAAGCGGCGTCATCAGGGCTCCAGTTCCCGCATCACCAGGTAGACCATGGGGGCGCTGGCGAAGATCATCGCCGTGGCAGCCGCCACGATCCCCGAATCGTTCACGGCCAAGGCGGCGAGGCTGGCCACGGCCACTCCGGAAAAGCCCGCGCCGAGGTTGGGGTGGCGGGCCAGGATGCGCCCCAGGGTCGCGGGCGGACGCAGCACGAGCCAGGTGTAGGTGCCGAGAGAGGTCAGGAAGACCCAGCTCCAGTTGGTCCAGCGGATCAGCCGCCAGTTCATGGACAGTTTGCGCCGGAAGATGTCGCCGGCCTGCCGGGTGAATGAGGGCCAGCCGTCCTGGCTCAGGGTGGATACGGTCCGGGCCACGTGGGACTGGGCTTCCGGTGATCGCGAGAGGTCCAGGACCACAACCAGTGCAAGGATGCCGGCCGCCACCGCGCCAACGACCGCCAGTCGGGCCGCCGTGGGGCGCCAGCGGAAGAGACGCAGGACCGTGTATGCGAAACCGGCCGTGCCGGCCAGGGTGCCGCCGAAGTTGGCGCCCAACGCCGGCGAGGCCAGCACGGCCAGGACGGCGGCCCAGCCCGCCAGGACGGCTAGCCGCGGCGCAAGTCCGTCGGGCATGCGGTCCAGGAGGGCGGTTCCCGCCACCAGGCTGGCGCCGAGCAGGACGCCCATGTATTCGTTGCCGATGCCGTAATAGCGTGCCCCGCCCAGCGGGCTGTGGCCCAGTGGGGAACGGTCCATCCAGCGCAGCCCCGCAACCGTGTCGAGGATCACGGCCGCAACGGTGGCGGCGGCGACGAGCACGAAGGGCGCGATCCCGTCGCGACGGCCCAGGCGCCGGGCCAGCAGTGTCAACGCGGCGACAATGACGATGGCCGCGGCGTAAGACGGAAGGGGCGCCACCCGAGGGAGCAGGGCCAGCAGCAGGAGGGCCAGTGGGGCCGCCGTGAGGGATACGAGCAGGGGCTCCAACCGGGAACGCCTCCTCATGCTACGGGGCGGGAGGGCCAGCATGGCCGCCCCGAGGACGGCGATCTGCAGAAAGATGTACCCCTTGACCAGAGCCGGCCGGCGGGCGTAGTTGGCCAGCAGCGCCCCGTGCAGGGCGTCAACCTCGCCGACGGGGTCGGCGGCCGGCTCCCAGGCCAAGGGCCGCCCCGGCATGGAGGCGGGAACGGACAGCCCGTGGTGAGCCAGTATGGCCGGTCCCACGTCCAGGTTGGCAACCACGGCCCGCCGGCGCGTCGTGCCGGAGGTGAGCACGCCGTGGCCGACGCCGCGCCCCCAGGCCAGGATGGGGGTCATCACTCCGCCCTGCTGGCGCGCCGGCGGTGAAGGGAACGGGCTGAGGACCAACAGCAGGTCGCGGCGGGGATCGAGGAGTTGGATCAGGTGTCCGGCAAGGGTGTCGGCCCGGGCCAGGGCGCGCTGCCGGGCCGCCGCGTAGGCCGCCGGCGGCATGCGGTCGCTGAACGCCTGGATGCGCCAGAGGTCGCCCGTCTCCACCACCACCAGGC
>DYIH01000090.1 GCA_020723785.1 Thermaerobacter marianensis | reverse complement strand
AATGGAAGTCCTCCACTTGTCAAGATACCCGCTGTTCGTTCAACGGCCTTGCCGCGGGCCGCCACGGCCGCCGGCCAGGCCGGCCGCCGCCCGTGCCAGGGCGCCGGAGAAGGGGAGCAGGAGCAGCGTGTTGGCAACGTTGAACAGGGTGTGAGCGTGGGCGATCTGCCGTGCCGGGTCCGCCGACAGGGCCGCGGCGGCCGCAGCCAGCAGCGGCACCAGGGCCATGAACACGGCGGCGCCGGCCAAGTTGAACAGCAGGTGGGCCAGGGCGGCCGCGCGCCCCTCCCGACCCGCGGTCAGGCCGGCCAGCAGCGTGTCCGTCGTCGTGCCGATGTTGTCGCCGAACAGGACCGGCAACGCGGCCGGCAGGGGCATCAGGCCCTGGGCCGCCAACCGCTGCAGCAAGCCCACCGTTACAGTGGACGACAGGACCAACGTGGTGAGAACGGCGCCGGCCAGGACGCCCATCCAGGGTCGTTCCGCGAACCGGGCCATGGCAGGGGCGAACCAGGGCGCGTCCGCCAACGGCGCCAGGGCGTGGTCCAGCACCTCAAGGGCCAGGAAGATCAGGCCCAGGCCGGCAAGCGCCTGGCCCCAGGTCCTGCGCCCCCGGCCACCCATTGACGCCGCCAACCAGGCGCCGGCCAATGCCAATACCCATCCCCCGTTGGGCAGGGGCGTGGCCAGGAGTTGGGTCGTCAAGGTCGTGCCGATGTTGGCGCCCATGATCAGGGGCACGGCCTGGACCAGGGACAGGGCGCCGGCGTCCACCAGGCCCACGACGAGGATGGTCGTTACACTGGAGGAATGCAGAGCCGCCGCCACCGCCGTCCCCACCAGGACGCCCTGCCAGGGCCGGCCGGCAAAGCGTGTCATGAAGCGGCGTAGGCGAACGGCACCGGCGGTGCCAAGGCCGCCGCTCAAGAGCTTGAAGCCGAAGATGAGGGCGGCCACCCCGAGGGCGAGGCCGGCCAGCAGGTGCAACCAGGTCATGGTGAACGGTATGCGGCGGCAAAGGGGTTAATCGCTCTTTGCCAAGCCTTGTGCGATAAGGCGTTCCGGGGCCGGGACCGCGCCAAAAGCTTTGTTACCGTGGTGCATATTACCGTCATGCACAAGGATTGTGCATGAGTCGCGCAAGCCTTGTGCGGCAAGGGCTTTCAGCCCTGAAATACACAGCCTGAGCCTCAACCATCCCCCTTCTTACTCTCATCCATGCCCTGACTGGGGATCCCGCCGCACCACCACCTGGCGCGCCACGACCTCGAGCGAGAGCACGTTCAGCGCCGTCAGGCGCTCCACGACTTCGCGGGCATGGGCGCGCACCCGTGCCATCACCGGCACGAGCCTGATGCCGTAATAGAGGATCAGATCCACGCGGATGCGCACCCCTTCGGGCTCGCTTTCCACGTGGACCCGGTGGCAGCCGGCCACGCCGGGGATGTCCCGGGCGGCCCGCTCGGCGATGGCGGCGACGACCGAATCGGCGATGAAGAAGCGGCCCAGGGAACTGAAGGTGGGGCGGACGGTGGATTTCTCGATAACGACGTCGTCACGGCCACGCCGCGTCCTGCCGGCGTGAAAGAGGCGAAGTGGGTCGACGAGGTAGCCGGAGAAGCCCTTTTTTACCTCAAAGGTCGGGGCGGGGATGACGTGCTTGCCTTCCACGCGGCGGGTGCGGCGGGCGCGGCGGATCTCCTCCGGCGTCGCCACCTCGGTGATGTCGATGGTCTTCTCCGCCCGGGGCAGGTCAAGGGCGTCGCAGATGCGGTCGATCATGTCCCGGGACGTCCCGAGGATGAGGATGCGCTCGGGCCGGTGTTCGCGGAGGGCGGCGCGCACCGCGGCGGCGTGATCCGGGTCGCGAAAGACGGCCCGCCGCACGGCCGCCATGGCCGTCGCCTCCCGCTTGGCGGATGTGCCGGCCAGGATGCGGCTGCCGTGGATCAGCAGGCCGTCGTCGATGATGTACTCGATCCCGTACTGCCGGGCCACGAAGGAGGCACGGTGGCTCTTGCCGGTCCCGGCCGGCCCGACCAGGGCGTAAACCTCCACACGCCCCACCCGCTACATCGCGGCCAGCACCCTGGCGGCGGCGCCGACCGTCGCGTCCAGGTCGGCGTCGCTGTGGGCCGCGGAGATGAACCAGGCCTCGTACTGGGCCGGAGGCAGCAACACGCCCTCGTCCAGCATGCCGCGGAAGAAGGCGGCAAACCTGGCTGTGTCCGAGGTGGTGGCCGAGGCGAAGTCCCGCACCGGCCGGTCGGTGAAGAAGAGGGTCAGGCAGGAGCCCAGGTGGTTGACCTGGAAAGGCAGGTCCAGTCGGGCCAGGACGTCGCGGAGACCGCCGGCCAGGCGTTGGCCCTTGCGGTTGAGATCTTCGTAGATACCGGGGCGGTTCAAGGCGCGGAGCATGGCGATGCCCGCCGCCGCGGCCAGGGGGTTGCCCGAGAGGGTGCCCGCCTGGTAGACCGGGCCGGCCGGCGCCACTTTCTCCATGATCTCGCGCCGCCCGCCGTAGGCGCCCACCGGCAGACCGCCGCCGATGATCTTGCCCAGGCAGGTCAGGTCCGGCTCGATACCGTAGTATTGCTGAGCTCCGCCGTAGGCCAGCCGGAAGCCGGTGATCACCTCGTCGAAGATCAGCAGGGCGCCGTACTGCCTGGTCAGGCGCCGCAGCCCTTCCAGAAAACCGTTGTGAGGCGGCACCAGCCCCATGTTGCCGGCCACCGGCTCCACGATGACGGCGGCGATCTCCTCCCCTTGCTGGCGGAAGACATCGTCCACGGCGGACAGGTCGTTATAGGGCAGAGTGATGGTGTCGGCGGCTGTGCCGGGGGTCACGCCGGGGCTGTCGGGGACGCCCAGGGTCAGCGCGCCGGAACCCGCCTTCACCAGCATGGCGTCGGAATGGCCGTGGTAGCAGCCGATGAACTTTACGATGCGGCTGCGGCCGGTGAAACCGCGCGCCAAGCGGAGGGCGCTCATCACCGCCTCCGTGCCCGAGTTGACCAAGCGCACCATCTCGATGGAGGGCACTGCCTCGACGATGAGACGGGCCAGTTCCACCTCGGCCTCCGTGGAGATGCCGTAGCTGGTGCCGCGGCCCAGGGCGGCGCCCAACGCCTCGAGGACCTCGGGGTGGGCGTGGCCCAGGATCATCGGCCCCCAGGAACCGATGTAGTCGATGTATTCGTTACCGTCGGCGTCCCAGAGCCGGGACCCCCGGGCGCGGGCGGCGAAGACCGGCTCACCGCCCACCGAGCGGAAGGAGCGGACCGGGCTGTTGACGCCGCCGGGGATGAGGCGGGCTGCCTCGTCGTGCAACTGGAGCGAACGGTTGCGGATCACGGTGCTCTTCAACGACAACACTCTCCCACCATGCTTTCCCCCGCCTCGCGGGAGAAGAGGATTCGTTTCGCCTGGGCCAACTGCTCCGCCACCCGTTCAGGGGCTGTGCCGCCAGCCGAGCGCCGGGCGCCGACGACGGACGCCGGTTCCAGGGCCTGCAGGGCGTCGGTCTCGAAGAGCGGGGAGAACCGGCGCAGTTCGTCCAGGGTCAGGTCCTCCAGGGCGCGCCCGTGGTCCAGGCAGAAGCGCACGGCGCGGCCCACAGTCTCGTGGGCCTCCCGGAAGGGTAGGCCCTTGCGGGCCAGGTAATCGGCCAGGTCGGTGGCGTTGGAGAAATCGCCCCGCAGGGCGGCCCGCAGGCGACCGGCCCGGAAGGCCATCGTCTCCACCATCCCAGCCAGGGCCGGCAGGACGGCGTCCAGGGTGTCGACGGCGTCGAAGACGGCCTCCTTGTCCTCCTGCATGTCGGTATGGTAGGCCAGGGGCAGCCCCTTCATCACCGTCAGGAGGCCCATCAGCCGGCCGAAGACCCGCCCCGCCTTGCCGCGGGCCAGTTCGGCCACGTCCGGGTTCTTCTTCTGGGGCATGATGCTGGAGCCGGTGGCGTAGGCGTCGGCCAGCTCGACGAACCCGAACTCGTACGAGCTCCAGATGACGACCTCCTCGCAGAAGCGCGACAGGTGCGTCATCAGGATGGCCGCCGCGGCCAGGAACTCCAGGAGGAAGTCCCGGTCGCTGACGGCGTCCATGCTGTTGGGGTAGATGGCGGCAAAGCCCAGCTCCCGGGCCACGAATTCCCGGTCGATGGGGTAGGACGTGCCGGCCAGGGCGGCCGCTCCCAGGGGCATCACGTCGGTGCGCCCCAGGCAGTCGGCCAGCCGGCCCTGGTCGCGTTCCAGCATCCAGAAGTAGGCCAGCAGGTGGTGGGCCAGGAGTACCGGCTGGGCGCGTTGCAGGTGGGTGTAGCCCGGCATGAGGACGGGGCCGTCCGGCCCGTTGAGCGCCTCTTCGGCCCGCGCCGCCAGGGCCGCCTGGAGCCGGTGGACCCGCTCCCGCATGCGGACCAGGGTCTCCTTCATGTACAGGTGCATGTCCAGGGCGACCTGGTCGTTGCGGGAGCGGCCGGTGTGCAGCTTGCCCCCCACGGGGCCGATCTTCTCCGTCAGCCGCTTTTCGATATTGAGATGTATGTCCTCCAACTCGACACGGAAGGGGAACTCTCCGCGCTCGATCTCGCCCTCGATCTCGCGCAGGCCGGCGACGATCTGGTCGGCCTCGGCCGCTGTCAGGACGCCGGCGCGGGCCAACATCCGGGCATGGGCGATGCTGCCGGCGATGTCCTGCCGGTAGAGGCGGCGGTCGAAGGACAGCGAGGCGGTGAAGCCCTCCGCCCCCCTGCCCCCTTCCCGGTCGAAGCGCCCGCCCCAGAGCTTATCCATCGGCGTCGATCCCCTTCCATGCGCGGTATACCTGTCGAGCACCGACTCCCCGCCACCCTCCGCCGCTTGCACCGTCCTCCGCCACACGGAACTCAGCGGCGGGCCGGGTCGTGCCGCAGCCGGGCGCGCACCGCCAGCGGCAGGCCCAGCAGGTTGATGAACCCGGCGGCGTCCCGCTGGTCGTAGACTTCGTCCCGGCCGAAGGTGGCCAGGTCATGGCGGTATATTGAATAGGGCGAGCGCGCGCCGGCGGCAGTGCAGTTTCCTTTATACAACTTGACCCGCACCGTACCGGTAACCGTCTCCTGGGTCTTGTCCACGAAGGCGTCCAGCGCCTCCTTCAGCGGTGTGAACCAGAAGCCGTCATAGACCAGCTCGGCGTAGCGGGCGGCGACGATTTCCTTGAAATGAGCCGTTGCCCGGTCCAGGGTGAGGCTCTCCAGCTCCCGGTGGGCCGTGTGGAGGATCGTGCCGCCCGGCGTCTCGTAGACGCCCCGGGACTTCATTCCGACCAGCCGGTTCTCCACCAGGCTGACGATGCCGATCCCGTTGGCGCCGCCCAACTCGTTGAGACGGACGACCAAGGCCACCGGATCCAGGGCCTGACCGTCGACGCGGACGGGGATGCCCCGCTCGAAGTCGATCTCCACGTAGGCGGGCCGGTCGGGTGCCGCCTCGGGGGGTACGGTCATCTGGTAGAGGTCGGTGGGGGCCTCGTTCCAGGGGTCCTCCAGGTCGCCCCCCTCGTGGCTCAGGTGCCAGAGGTTCTGGTCCCGGCTGTAGGGCTTTTCCTTGGTTGCGGGAACCGGGATGCCCCGTTCGCGGGCGTAGTCGATGGCGTCCTCGC
Source organism: Thermaerobacter marianensis (assembly GCA_020723785.1). Taxonomy (GTDB): domain Bacteria; phylum Bacillota; class Sulfobacillia; order DYIH01; family DYIH01; genus DYIH01. The sequence goes on along the minus strand of DYIH01000090.1, from coordinate 1,174 downwards.
GGGACCGGATCGACCACTCGCGCCACGGGGCGATGATCCGCAGGTCGGGGTTCAAGGCCTTGACCGTCAGCTCGAAGCGCACCTGGTCGTTGCCCTTTCCGGTGGCGCCATGCGCAACGGCGCCGGCCCCCTCCCGCGCCGCCACCTCCACCAGGCGCCGGGCGATCAGCGGACGGGCCACCGAGGTGCCCAGCAGGTACTTGCCCTCGTAGACCGCACCCGCCTTGAGCATGGGAAACAGATAGTCGGTGACGAACTCCCGCCGCAGGTCTTCGATGTAAACGCGCTCGGCACCGGAACGCAGGGCCTTTTCGCGGACGGCCTCCAGATCGTCGCCCTGGCCGAGGTCGGCGCACATGGCGACGACCTCGGCCCCGTAATTTTCCTTGAGCCAGGGGATGATTATCGAGGTGTCCAGCCCTCCGGAGTACGCCAGAACGACTTTCAAAAGACGGTCCCTCCCGGATGAGATACATCGTAAAGTATAACATGAAGCAGGACAGGCGTGGGGGGTTCCCCCACGCCCCGTTGAAGTCGCGTGAAAACGGCCCGTCCGCGGCGCCGCCCGCACCATCCGCAGCGAGCGCCGCCAACCGATTCCGGTGAAGGTTCAACGGTGGACAGGCGCCAATAGGCCTTTCAGGCTGAATCCCGGGAGGCCATGGAGGTTTCCTCGGCAAGCCAGCGGGGGTTGGCCAGGGCAACCTCGTCGTGCTCCACGTCGGCCAGATGCACGGGGAATACGGGCTCGGACGACTCCGACAGCCGGTTGAACACCCGCCGAGCCAGGGCGTCGTCGCCGCCCAGCCCGCCGACCACGTCGATGTCCTCGTATATCAACTGCTGGCCGCGCCACACCTCCATGTGACACTTGATATATGAAAAACTGCTGCGGGCCGGCGTCACGTCGCGATAAAGCCCATAATGAAATACCCGCGTGAACCCCTCCTCGTCCCGAACGGCCCGCTCCACCACCTGTACCAGTTCGCTCGCAAGCCTCACTCCACATCCCCTCTCGCGATCACAAGTTTTGTTGCATCATATTCCACCTTTCCGGGCGATTTCCTTCCGAATATCATCAAATTACACCAAAAAAATGTCGACAAAAATCGACACCTGGCTGTCGAAACTGCTGCAGCCATGTCGCGGTAGGGACATGGTGACAAAACCCGAC
>DYIH01000089.1 GCA_020723785.1 Thermaerobacter marianensis | reverse complement strand
AGAAGCGCTTGACGGTGGCCTCGTCCCCGAGCAGGGCGACGACGATGTCGCCGTCGTCGGCGTGGTTCTGCCGGCGGACGATGACCTGGTCGCCGTCATGGATGCCGGCGCCGATCATGCTGTCACCGCGGACGCGGAGCATGAACACCTCCTGGCCCCGCACCAGGTCGGCGGGCAGGGGGAAGGTGTCATCGACGTTCTCGACGGCCAGGACCGGCGCGCCGGCGGTCACCCTGCCGAGGACCGGCACTGCCACGACTCCGTCCGGCGCCGGGCGGAGCCCGCCGCCCAGGATCTCGATGGTGCGCGGCTTGGTCGGGTCGCGCCGGATGAACCCGGCCCGCTCCAGACGGTTTAGGTAGCCGTGCACCGTGGCGCTCGACTTGAGGCCGACGGCCTTGCCTATCTCGCGGACCGACGGGGGGTAACCCCTGGCCCGCACGTGCCGGGCGATGAACTCCAGAATCTCCTGCTGTCGGGGCGGCAAATCGGTTCTTGACATCGGTGCACCTCCCAAGGAATGCGCCTCTCTGGGCAATTATACCAAAACAGGCGTTCACGTTGCAATATATAAAAAACCGCCCTCTCTCCGAAGGCGGCTTTCTTTAAAAAAGGTTGCCGCGTGCCGGCCGCTAGCCCTCCGGGTCGTGAGCGGCGGCGCCGGGCCACGGGCAGGAGTCGCCGGGGAGGCATTCGTGCTGGCCCATCAGCTGGTGCTGGTTCCAGAGGGCCAGCTTGTTGAGGAACAGGTTGTCGCCCAGGTATTCCTGAAAGGGCGAGAGGTCGGGAGCATGGAAGTGCCCCGCGACCGGGATTTCACCGGGCTTTTTCGACATGGCCGGATGCCCCTTTCGCCTCGGCGGGCTGGAGTCGGACTTTTATCCCTATTCTGCTTGAGCCTATAGATTTATAATTATGCAGGGCGCTGGAAATGTCAAGATGTTGTCAGGGAGGGAATGGCCCATGTCGCTCCATGGCTGCCGGCTGCTGATCACGGGCGGGCCGACCCGCGCCTACCTGGACGCGGTCCGCTACATCACCAACGAATCCTCCGGCCGGCTCGGCGCCCGGCTGGCCGGGCTGGCCGTGGAACGCGGCGCCGAGGTGCATTACGTCCGCGGCTGCGGGAGCGCCCTCCCGGTCGCGGCCCCGGGCGGCGGCGTGGCGCCGGCGGGAACACCCTCCGCCGGCCGGCTCGCCGTGACCGAGATCGAGACGGTGGACGACCTGCTGGCCTTGGTCGAACGGGAGATCGGCCAGGACCGCTACGACGCGATGATCCACAGTATGGCCGTTCTGGATTTCACCCCGGCCGAGACGCGGCCCGGCAAGGTCGCCTCCCGGAGCGGCGACTGGCTGGTGCGCCTGGTGCCGACGCCCAAGGTCATCGAGCGGGTCAGGGCCTTGGACCCCGATATCTTTCTTGTAGGCTTCAAACTGGAGGTCGGCCTGGACGACGCCGGGCTGGCGTCCGCGGCGCGCGCCGCCGCCGAACGCAGCGGCGCCGACCTCATCGTGGCCAACGCGCTGGAGAGCGTCCGGTCCGGCGAGCACCGGGCCGTGCTGGTGGGCGCCGGGGGCGCGCCGGTGGAGGCGGCCGCCGGCAAGGAGGATATCGCCCGCCGAGTCCTGGACCGGGTCGAGCAGGCCCTGGCCCGCCGGCGGGCTTGAGCGGTCGCGGGGCGGCGGGCTGGTCGCCGGCTTGGCGGGCGGGCGCGGTGGCGTTTCAACGCATCCGACACATGGAAGGCAGCGCGGTTTTCACGCGGGAGGTGGCACCGGTGGGTGACGGAAAGTTCGCAGGCAAAACGGTGCTGGTGGGGGTGGCCGGCGGCATCGCCGCCTACAAGGTGGCGGGCATCGTCAGCCGCCTGCGGCAGGTCGGCGCCGACGTCCACGTGATCATGTCGGAAAACGCGGCACGCTTCGTCACGCCGCTGACCTTCGCCGCCCTCTCCGGCCACCCGGTTCACACCGATCCCTTCGCCCCGAGCGCGGAACTGGCCCACGTGCGCCTGGCCGGCCGGGCCGACCTGGTGCTGGTGGCCCCGGCCACGGCCGACGTCCTCGGCAAGCTGGCGGCCGGCCTGGCCGGCGACATGCTCTCGACGGTCCTCCTGGCCGTCGGGACGCGGGCGCCGGTAGTCATCGCTCCGGCCATGAACGCCGGCATGTGGGAGAACCCCATCGTCCAGCGCAACGTCCACACCCTGCGGGAGATGGGCTATCGCTTCGTCGGACCGGAACGCGGGTTCCTGGCCGAGGGGTATGAGGGCATGGGGCGGCTGGCGGGGGAGGAGGCCATCCTGGCGGCGCTGGCGGAGGCGGCGGATGCCGCGGAGGCGATGGAGGCGGCGGAGGCGACGGATGTCGCGGATGCCGCGGATGCCGCAAGGTCCGGCCTGTACGGCGGAGCGGGCCGGGGCGGCCGGTGAGCGGCGATCTTGGGGTTCCCGGGTGGTGAGGGAATGCGCTCCGTTCTCGATGCATCGGGGTGGCGGGTGGTGCATGCACGGGTGCTGCCCGGCCGCGCGGCGGGCTTTCTGCCGGTCGGCGACCTGCCCCTCTCGCCCCCAGCCAAGCGAGCGCTGGCGGCCTTCCCCGAAGGCGTCTACCACCACCAGAAGCGCGCCCTGCAGGAGTTCCTCGACGGGCGGGACGTCTGCCTGGCGACGGGAACCGCGTCCGGGAAGAGCCTGGCCTTCTTCATCGCGGGCATCGACACCCTCGTCCGCCATCCCGGCTCCCGTATCCTGGCGGTCTACCCCATGAAGGCTCTCGCCCGCGAACAGGAGTCCCGCTGGGCGGAGGCCGCGGCGGAAGCGCGCCTGGCCGCCGGGGTTGGCCGCATCGACGGCAGCGTCGCCCAACATGAACGCGAGGAGATCCTGGATAGATGCGACGTCGTCCTGATGACGCCGGACGTGATCCACGCCTGGCTGCTGAGCAGTGTATCGCAGGCCGCCGTACGGCGGTTCCTGGCGCGGGTCAGGCTGTTGGTCGTCGACGAGGTGCACGTTTACACCGGTGTTTTCGGGTCCAACGCCGCCTTTCTCTTCCGCCGGCTGTTCCACGCCGCCGACGCCCTGAGCCGGGGCGCTCCCGTGCGCTGCCTCGGGGCCTCGGCCACGGTCGCCGCGCCGGCATCCCATCTTCGGAGCCTCTTCGCCAGGGATTTTCAAGTCATCCCGCCGGAGGAGGACACCTCCCCGCGACACCCGTTGGAGGTCCTGCTCATCCGTCCGCCCCAGGGGACGGACCCGAACACCGCGGTCGCCGGCCTGCTCCAGGCGCTGGCCCGGCGCCCCGGCGAGCGGTTCATCGCCTTCGTCGACAGCCGCCGGCAGACCGAGCTCCTGGCCACGATCCAGGCGCGCCGGCCGCCGGGGGAGGCGGACGACGCGGCGACCAACGTCCCGTTCGACGTCCCGCCCAGCGTCCTGCCCTACCGCTCAGGCTACGAGGAGGATGACCGCTCCCGGATCCAGGACCGGCTGGCCAGGGGCGAGTTGGCCGGGGTGATCAGCACCAGCGCCCTGGAACTGGGGTTGGACATCCGGGGCCTGTCGACCGCCGTCCTCCTGGGCGTTCCGAGCACGGCGACCAGCTTCCAGCAGCGGGTCGGCCGGGTGGGGCGGCACGCTCCGGGCACCGTCCTGATCGTCAACGCGGGCGGCGTCTACGACGAGATCATCTTCAGCGAGCCGGAACGCCTCTTCACGCGCCCCCTGGCGCAATCGGCCCTGTGCCTGGAGAACCGCCACATCCAATACGTGCATGCCCTCTGCTTCGCCGCGCCGGGCGGCGAATACGACGCCCTGCGGGGCGCGGCGGCGGGCGCGGAAGGCGCCTCGGCGGATGCCGCGGCGGGCCCGGCGGGCACCGCGGCGAAAGGGGCGGCGGAAGCGGCGCCGGGCGCCCCGGCGGAAGCGGCGGTGGATGCCGCGCATGCGGCGGCGGATGCCGCAGACGAGGAGATCGCCACCCGCATCGACTGGCCGGAGGGGTTCCTCGATCTCTGCCGCCGGGAGCGGGCGGGCGCCATACCGAGCGACCTCCAGGGGCTCAGGCTCGAGGCGGGGAACGATCCCTGGCACGTCTATCCCCTGAGAGACGTGGGCACCCAGTTCGAGGTCGAGCTGCGCAGCGGCGGCCTGGAACGGCTCGGCACCCTATCCTTCGCCCAGGTCATGCGGGAGGCGTATCCCGGCGCCGTCTACCACTACCTTGCGAGACCGTACCGGGTGCATCGGGTGCTGGTGCAGGCCCGCAAGGTGGTGGTGAAACGGGAGCGCCATTATACCACCGAGCCGCTGGCCTTGCCCGTTCTCATCCACGCGCACCTGGACGGGGAGGGGATGCGCGGCCGGAAGCGCTTTGGCGACCTGACGGTCGTGGAAGCCGATCTCTACATCTCGGAAACGGTCCTGGGATACGAGGAGCGGCGCGGGAACACGGTGGAAGAGATCCGATACCCGTGCCAGTACTGGAACCGCGACCGGTTCAGCCGCAACTTCTTCAGCACCGGTGTCCTGCTCTCCCACCCGGCACTCGACCGGAACGACGTTCAGTGGGAGCGCGTGGCCCGCCTGCTGCTCGAGGCCTTCCTGCTCGTCGTGCCCTTCGACCGCGGCGATGTGGCCGCGGGGGAGGGGCGCTTCCGTCAATCCCGCCCCGGTCTGGCGGCCGGGGACCGCTTCATCGCGCTGTACGACCAGGTCTACGGCAGCCTGCGCCTCACCGGCCGCCTGATGGACGGCGGGACGCTGCGGGCGGTGCTCCGCGAGGCTCTCGTCGCCGCCCGTTCCGGGCCCACCGAGGCGCTCGGCTCCACCGATCCGGCCGCGGTGGAGGTCTTGGAGGAGATCGCCGCAGCCGTCGAGTCTCCGGGGGAACCCTTGCTGCCGGCCATTTCGGCACCCGTGCCAGCGGCGGCCGCCGGCGCAGGCCGTTCGACGCCGGCGGCGTGGATAGCGGGGGCGGCCCCGCGGGTGATCATGCCCGGCAGCGCCGGCTGGCTGCTGACCGAGGCGAACCAGGAGTTCGCGGTCGAAGGGGTCTTCTACCACCCCAAGGACGGGCTGCGCTACAGGGGCCGCCGCGCGGGGGAGCGACGCTCCGACGGGCTGATCGTCTCCTTCCCCGTGGGTGCGGTCCAGCCGATCCCGGGCGTGAGCCGCATGGGGATCTACGATTACGACAGCGGCGAGGTGCGGCCTCTGCCAAGCTAGACCGGCAAGGGATTGCGGGCCTCATAGGGCAAGAAGCCCGGGGGGTGAGGGAGGACCTCCACGCCCTCCCCCTCACCGATGAGCGCGCGAACCCCACAGCCCGCGGCCGGCCTCACGGGCCTCGGCCTGAAGCTTGCGGAACAGATCGGCGTACCTGACGTTGGGCGGGACGGTCATGATACGGGCGTGGCCGTCCAGGAGCAGGCGGGCGTTGAGCATCTTCTCCCGAACCTCGGCCTCGTCGCCCTTTCGGGGGTATGAAAGCCAAACGTAGGCCAGGAGGCGGCCGTGTTTGTCGCGCTCCTGGGCGTCAAACTCCAGGAGGACTTCCCTGGGCCTTTGCTCCATGAGAATCCTGCGGGTATATGCCGCGGCTTCACGACCACCGGGCTGTTCTTTGATGCCCAAATCCGGGTGGGACAGCTCGGGGGCGTCGACCCCGATGAGGCGGACCTTTTCCAACTTGTCGCGGCCCGCACCGACCCACCTCACCTCGATGGTGTCGCCGTCCGCGGTACGGGTGACGCCGACTGGGAAAACGGGGACGGCAGGCGATTTGGTGTCGACAGGCTCACCGCGGGAAATTGCGATTTGGGCGTCGTCGGATGGCGGTGAAGCGGACGACGGCGGGGGAGCGGACCGGTTGGACGGCGCCGGCCGGCTGGGCGTTTCCATGCGGCCGTGCCGGGGAGGGGAGGCGCAACCGGACGTGAGGAGGGCGGCACAGAGAAAAATAGCCGCCACCGACTTCCGCACGCCGTTCATCTCGATGAACGGTCGATCCTCAGTGCCTTGCACTCGCCGGCCGCTCCATTCGCTCTCGCGTGTTCCGTTCGATAACCGCAATATGCCACTCGGGAAATAATCGGTCAAGGGGCGAGCGGCAAGGCGCGTCCAGCGACCGGGGCGCACGTGGTCCAGGCAGGAACCGGCGAGGTGGTTGACGAAGTTTTTTGACGATGGGGCGAGGAGGGGCCGGTGTGGCTGTAAAAGGCGAAGGCGAACCCCTGGTGGAGGACGTCATGACCCGCGAGGTCGTCACGGTGGGCGCCGAGGACCTGTTGACCGACGTCGCCCGGCGCATGAGCGAGCTGGGCGTGAGCGGCTTCCCGGTGGTGTGGCCCGACGGGCGCGTCGCCGGCGTCATCAGCGAGGGCGACCTGTTGAAGCGCTGGCGGGCCCTGCACATCCCGACGTTCGTTTCGATCCTCGGCGGGATGTTTCCCGTCGGCTCCCTAACCGAACTGGAACGGGAGATTCGCGAGATCGCCGCCGTGAAGGTCGCCGAAATCATGTCCCGGCCGGCCGTCACCGCCCGGCCCGACTGGACGCTGGGCCAGGCGGCGCAAGCAATGATGAGCCACCAGGTCAACCGGCTTCCCGTGATCGACGAGGCGGGCCGCTTGGTGGGCATCCTGACGCGGGCGGACCTCATTCGGACCCTGGCCGGGGCCGGGAAGGGCGGGACGGACCACGGTGGATTTCCAGAACCTATTCGAGAGTGAAAAACGGGAGGAATCGAAGGTGGACAAACAGCGGATCATCGAAGCGCTGAACCAGGATATCTCGTATGAGTTATCGGCGATCATGCAGTACCTCTGGCACCACTT
>DYIH01000088.1 GCA_020723785.1 Thermaerobacter marianensis | reverse complement strand
CCGATGGTTCCGTAGATCAGGTCCGCGAATCGGCCGGGCCCAAAACTGGGGATGGCTCAGAAAAACGGCCTGACCCGTCACCGGCAATCCGCGGCAGGACTCCCGGCGCCGATGTCCAATTCAGCCGGCATGGAAGGCACGCGCAAGGTCTCATCCTCCCATCTGACTCGGCCCCTTGCCCGCGGGGCGGGCGCAGGGCCGTCCCGCGCACCTGGCGGGGCGTCCGGCGTCCGGGCCGGGAGCACCAGGTCCGGACGCCAGCCCGGGGACGGGAAGACCGGCAGCCGGCCCGCTGCCGGCAGCCCCGGCGGCCTGGACACGCCCGCCCAGTACGTCAAGGGCGTGGGGCCGCGGCGGGCGGCGGACCTGGCGCGGCTGGGCGTCACCACCGTCGGCGACCTGCTGCGCCACCTGCCGCGGCGCCACGAGGACCGCAGCCGGCTGAAGCCGATCGCCATGGTGCTCCCCGATACGGTGGAAACGGTGAAGGGCCGGGTGTTGGCCGTCACCGAGTCCCGGCCGCGGCGGGGGCTGACGATCACCAAGGTGTCCATCGGCGACGGCACGGCCACCCTGCAGGGGGTCTGGTTCAATCAGCCGTTCATCAAGAAGAACCTGCGCGCCGGCGAGACGGTCGTCTTCTCCGGACGGGTGGAGCGCCACTTCGGCCACCTGCAGATGAACGGCCCCGAGTACGAGGTCCTGGACGGCGCCGACCCGCTCAACGCCGGCCGCATCGTCCCCGTCTACCGGGCCACCGAAGGGCTGAGCCAGCGTTACCTGCGGGCGGTGATCAAGGGCGCCGCCGACGCCTACGCCGGCCTGATGCCGGAGGCGCTGCCCGCGGAGCTGCGGCAGCGCCTGGGCCTGCTGCCCGCGCCGGCCGCCTGGCGCGCCATCCACTTCCCGGCCGACGAGGCGGAACTCGACGCCGCCCGGCGCCGGCTGGCCTTCGAGGAACTCTTCCTTTTGCAGCTCGGCCTGGGGCTGGTCAAGCAGCACGTCCGCCGCCGGGAACCCGGCTTCCGGCACGGCCCCGACGGCGACCTGGTCCGCCGCTTCCTGGCCGCGCTGCCCTTCCGACTGACGGCGGCCCAGGAACGGGTCGTCCGCGAGATCAAGGCGGATATGGAGAGCCCTCACCCGATGAACCGGCTCGTCCAGGGCGACGTGGGCTCCGGCAAGACCGTCGTGGCCGCCCTGGCCCTGCTCAAGGCGGTGGAGAGCGGCGCCCAAGGGGCGATGATGGCGCCCACCGAGATCCTGGCCGAACAGCATTACCTCCGCCTGCGTCGCCTCCTGGAGCCCCTGGGCGTCGGCGTCGCCCTGCTTACGGGCGGCCAGGGCCGCGAGGAGCGCCAGGCGGCCCTCTTCGGGCTCTCCGCCGGGCACCTGCAGGTGGCCATCGGCACTCACGCCCTCATTCAGGAGGGCGTCGCGTTCAAGCGGTTGAGCCTGGTGATCACCGACGAGCAGCACCGCTTCGGCGTCCGCCAGCGGGCGCTCCTGCAGGAGAAGGGGACCGCCGGCGGCATCCACCCGGACGTGCTGGTGATGACGGCCACCCCCATCCCCCGCACCCTGGCGCTGACCCTCTTCGGCGACCTGGACGTGTCGGTGATCGACGAACTCCCCCCGGGCCGCCGGCCCCTGACCACCCGCTGGCTGTCCGAAAAGGACCGGGGCAAGGCCTACGGCTTCGTCCGCGAGCAGGTGCGGGCCGGCAGGCAGGCCTACGTCATCTGCCCCCTGGTCGAGGAATCCGACGCCATCGACGCCCGCGCCGCCATCGAGTGGGCGGCCCGCCTGGAGAAGGCGCTGCCGGAGTTCCGCGTCGGCGTCCTCCACGGCCGGCTCAAGGCGGCGGAGAAGGAGGCGGTCATGGATGCCTTCCAACGGGGTGAGGTCCAGATCCTCGTGGCCACCACGGTGGTGGAGGTGGGCGTCGACGTGCCCAACGCCACCGTCATCGTCATCGAGGGGGCCGACCGTTTCGGCCTGGCCCAGCTCCACCAACTGCGGGGCCGCGTAGGACGCGGCGAGCACCCGTCCTACTGCCTGCTGATCGCCGACCCGTCCAGCGAGGACGGCAGGAGCCGCATGGCCGTCATGACCCGGACGGCCGACGGCTTCGCCATCGCCGAGGAGGACCTGCAGCTGCGGGGGCCGGGAGAGTTCTTCGGCACCCGCCAGCACGGCCTGCCGGACCTGCTGGTGGCCAACCCGGTCCGCGACCTGCCGATCCTGGAGGAGGCCCGGCAGGAGGCGTTCGCCCTGCTGGAGGCCGACCCGTCCCTGGCCCGTCCGGAGCACGCCGTCCTGCGCCAGGCGGTGCGGGACAGGTTCCGGGGCCGGTTGGCGCTGATCGGGGTGGGGTAGGGCGACCATGACACTCCCAACCCCTGAAAGGTCCGCGTTATCGTGCGTCACCTGAATCGCGCCTGTGCTCGTCGTCCCGCTCGTTCTGAGCGGGGTGGCTTTCGGCGTGACATCGGCGAAAACCGGAAATCGTTGAACGGGCACGGGCGATTCAAGCCGTACCGTATCTACTGCCCGAGGAGGAAAGACGGCGGAAACTGGAGAATAGATTCCATGGAAGGGATGGGATGCCATGGATCGGGATCGCCGCGTGCGCAAGGCCGTCATTCCCGCCGCCGGGCTCGGAACCCGCTTCCTGCCGGCCACCAAGGCCCAGCCGAAAGAGATGCTGCCACTGGTGGACAAGCCGATCATCCAGTACGTGGTGGAAGAGGCGGTGGCCTCGGGTATCGACGACATCCTGATCATCACCGGCCGCGGCAAGCGGGCCATCGAGGACCACTTCGACCGCGCCCTGGAACTGGAGTGGGCCCTGGGCAACGGCCGCAAGGGGGAACTCCTCGAGGCCGTCCAGCACATCACGAACCTGGCCGACATCCACTTCATCCGGCAGAAGGAGCCCCGCGGCCTGGGACACGCCGTGCTCCAAGCCCGGCGCCACGTGGGCGACGAGCCCTTCGCCGTGCTCCTGGGTGACGAGGTCTTCACCGGCGCGGCGCCCTGTCTCCGGCAGTTGCTCGACCGCCACTCGGCCATCGGCGGCTCGCTGGTCGCGGTGTGCCCGGTTCCCGAGAACCAGGTCCACCGCTACGGCATCGTCCGGCCGTCCGAGGTCGGAGGGGCGGACCGGGTGTGCTTCCCGGTGGCCGACCTGGTCGAGAAGCCCGGGCCCGAGGCGGCGCCGTCCTGCCTGGCCGTCGTCGGCCGTTACATAATCGCCCCGGAGATCTTCGACATCCTCGACAGCCTGCCGCCGGGTGTGAACGGCGAGATCCAGTTGACCGACGCCCTGCGCCTGCTCGCCCGGACCCAGCCGCTCCACGCCTGTCTGGTCGAGGGGCGGCGCTACGACGTCGGGGATAAGCTCGGCTTCCTGCAGGCCACGGTGGAACTGGCCTTGGGCCGCGACGACCTCGGCGCCGGGTTCCGCCGTTTTCTGCTGGACCTCCTCAGCCGCGAGGCCGGGCTTGCCGGCGGTCCCGGGCAGGAGGCCGGCGGTTGCGGGCAGGGGGTTTCGGCAGGTGCGTGCAGGTAGTCGTCCTGGCCGGCGGCAGGCGGGAACGCTTCCGGCCACGCAGCCGTGGGCGGCGGCCCTGCCGGAGGTTGGGTAGCGGAAGGGGAAGCCATGCGCGTTCTGGTTACCGGCGGGGCCGGCTATATCGGCAGCCATGTGGTGCAGGTCCTCCTGGAGAATGGGTTTGACGTCGTCATCCTCGACAACCTCTCGCGGGGGCACGCCGCCGCGGTGGAGAGGCTGGCGGAACGGGCGGCCGCGGGCCGCGTCGTATTCGTTGCCGGCGACGTGGCCGACGCCGCGCTGGTGGAGCATCTCGTTCGGGAGTGGGAGGTCGGCGCCGCCGTCCACCTGGCGGCCGACAGCCTGGTCGGCGAGTCGGTACGCGACCCGGCCCGCTACTACCGCAACAACGTGACCGGCGGCCTGACACTCATGGAAACCCTGCGCCGGTCGGGTGTGGGTTGCTTCGTGCTGTCCTCCACGGCCGCGGTGTACGGCGAACCCGTGGAGACGCCGATCCCGGAAACCCACCCGGTAAAGCCCCTGAACCCCTACGGAACCTCCAAGGCCCTCCTGGAACAGGTCCTTGCCGACTACGACCGCGCTTACGGGTTCCGGTACGTTTCATTGCGCTACTTCAATGCCGCCGGCGCCCATCCGGCCGGCGACCTGGGAGAAGACCACCGGCCCGAGACCCACCTCATTCCAATCGTCTTGCAGGCTGCCCTGGGCCGGCGGCCGGAGGTGACCGTGTACGGCGGCGACTACCATACCCCGGACGGGACGGCGGTGCGTGACTATATCCACGTCTGCGACCTGGCCGACGCTCACGTGCTGGCCGTCCGCCACCTGCTGGAGGGGGGCGCGTCGGCCTGCTGGAACCTGGGTACCGGGCGCGGCCACTCCGTTCTCGAGGTGCTCGCCGCTGTGGAGCGGGTCACCGGGCGGTCGGTGCCCTACCACATCGGCGCCAGGCGGGACGGCGACCCGGCGGTGCTGGTGGCCGCCACGGGGCGGGCGCTGGAGGAACTGGGCTGGGCGCCGCGCCGTTCCGGCCTGGAGGAGATGATCGCCTCCGCCTGGGCCTGGCATGCTGCTCATCCCCTTGGATACGCGGGGTAGGCGGGGCCGGACGTCGGTGATAAGGGCCCGGCTGTGGTCGACCGGGGCTTGACTTTTCCCCCGGAAGCCGTGACAATAATAAACAAATACCGCTGTATCGGCGATGACGGGGAAGAGTAGGCGCGGGGCCAGCCGTGCAGAGAGCGGGCGGTCGGTGGAAAGCCCGCCGGAGGGCCGGTGCCGAATGGACCCCCAAGCCGCCGGCCGAAAGGGTCTGCCCGAGTAGGTCCGGCCGGAGACTCCCACCGTTAAAAGGGAGAGGGTATCGGTCGGCGCCGCCCGTTCCAACGGGTTCGCGGCATGCCTCGGGCCTGACGGGGGTCGTCGCCGGCCCGTACCTGACAGAGCGAGGGCGCCGCAGGCGCCCGTCATGTGGGTGGCACCGCGGAAGCAACCTTTCGTCCCATGGGGCGAAAGGTTTTTTGTTTCCTGACCGAGAGAAGGCCGCCGCAAGCCCCTGGCTTCAGCCCGGCTTCAGCCGTGGGGGAGGTTGGAGCGGCTCTTGGAACCGGCTGCGGCCGCTTGGTCAAAGCCGGTGTTCGGAGGGATGCGCGTGGCTGGAACGGCCGTAACCAATGTCTACAGCCCGGCGCCGGAGGCGTTCGCCGAGATGGCCCGGGGGGCGAACGTCATCCCGGTGGCGCGGGAGATCGCCGCCGACCTGGAGACCCCCATCTCCGCCTACTGCAAGCTGGCGGACGGGGCCCCCAGCTTCCTGCTGGAAAGCGCCGAGGGGGGCGAGCGGTTCGGCCGTTATTCCTTCATCGGCGTGAACCCGTGGCTGACGGCCGTCAGCCGGGAGGGGGTCACGGAGATCACGCGCTCCGCCGGCCCGGGGCCTGCCCGGGAGCGCCGGGAGGGCAACCCGCTGGAGGTCCTGCGGGGGGTGATGGCCGCCTGCCGCCCGGCGGCGGCCCCGGAACTGGGCCGCTTCTGGGGCGGGCTGGTGGGCTGGTGTTCATACGACGTGGCGCGCCACCTGGAAAGGCTGCCCGGCAACCCGGTGCCCGACCTCGACGTGCCGGAGTCATATTACATGGCGCCGGAGGTGGTCGTCATCTTCGACCACCTGACTCACCGGATGAAGGTGGTGGCCAGCGCCGTAACCGATGGGGACGCCGCGGCGGCTTACCGCCGGGCGGTGGCGCGCATCGAGGCGGCGGTGGAGCGGTTGCGCGGTCCGCTGCCCGCCGGCGGGCCGTTGTCGGCGGCTGCGGTGCCCGCGGCCGCGGGAGCGGCGCCCGCACCCGTGGCCGGGGCGCCGGCCTCGGCGCGGGAACCGGCGGCGGCGCGGGATCGAGCGGACGTGCGGATACCGGCGGCGGGGGACGAAGCGGAGGCGCGGGCCAGCCTGTCGCGCGAGGAATTCCTGGCCGCGGTGGGAAGGGCCAAGGAATACATCCGCGCGGGGGACATCTTCCAGGTCCAGGTGGGGGTGCGCCGGGAACGCCCCCTGCGCGTGCCGCCCTTCCAGGTCTACCGGGCGCTGCGCGGCCTGAACCCGTCGCCGTACCTGTTCTACCTGGACTGCGGCGGGCTGCAGCTCATCGGCTCGTCGCCGGAGATGCTGGTGCGGGTGGAGGGCGGCGTGGTCGAGACGCGGCCCATCGCGGGAACGCGCCGGCGCGGCCGGGATGCGGACGAGGACGCCGCCATGGAGCGGGAACTGCTGAGCGACGTCAAGGAGCGGGCCGAGCACATCATGCTGGTGGACCTGGGGCGCAACGACATCGGCCGCGTGGCCGCGCCGGGGACGGTGCGGGTGACGGCCCTGATGCGGGTGGAGCGCTACTCGCACGTCATGCACCTGGTCTCCGACGTCCAGGGCCGGCTGGCACCGGGCAAGGACGCCTTCGACGCCCTGGCCGCCTGCTTCCCGGCCGGCACCCTTACGGGGGCGCCCAAGGTGCGGGCGATGGAGATCATCGACGAACTGGAGCCGGTGCGGCGCGGCCCCTACGGCGGGTGCGCCGGCTATTTCGCCTCCGGCGGGAACATGGACGCCTGCATCACCATCCCCACCATCGTCGCCACGGGGGGCCGGGCCTACGTCCAGTCGGCGGCCGGCATCGTGGCCGACTCGGTGCCGGAACTGGAGTGGAAGGAATGCGAGAACAAGGCCCGCGCCCTGCTCCGTGCCCTGGACCTGGCCGAGGGGGCGGGGCCGGCGTGAGGCGGGCCGGGGGCGCGGCGGGCGTGGACACCGCGGGGCCCGACGGCGGCAATGGCGGCGGGGGGGGGCCGGCATGATCCTGGTCAT
>DYIH01000087.1 GCA_020723785.1 Thermaerobacter marianensis | reverse complement strand
TCTTGATCGCGCTGTTCGGTCTGCTGTTGGCAGGATGCGGCAAGGCGGCGCCGGGCGGGAAGAAAGGCCTTGACCGCAAAGCGGCCCCCTCGTCCCCGGCGGGTGGCAATACCCAAACCAATGAGGAGGGCCCGGTCACGGTGGCGGTCACCTGGAACGGACCAATGAGCGGGCTGGTGTTCCGTGTGGCGATGAACACCCACTCTGTCGACCTGGACGCCTACGACCTTCGGAAACTGGCGGTGTTGCGCACCGGGAACGGCAGGGAAGCGGCACCCTCCAAGTGGGACGCCCCGCAGGGCGGCCACCACCGCGAAGGCGATCTGGCCTTCCCCGACAGCCTGCCTGACGGGACGCCCGTGCTGGGCGACGGCGTGCGCGCGATCACCCTGGTGATCAAGGACGTCGGCGGCGTGCCCGAAAGGAGGTTCCGGTGGTCATGGTAGGCGGGCGCCTGGGACGGCCGATGGGATACGGCCTGCTGGCGGGGGCCGGTCTGCTCGCTTTCTACCTGGGCGTGCTGACCCTGGCCCAGGGCTGGGCGCACGCCGTGCGGCAGTTGAACGCGGATCGCTGGTTCATCGCGGCCATCGTCGCCGGTTTCGCCACACAGATCGGCCTGTTCACCCATTTGCGCGGTATGCGGGCTCGCGTCACCGCCGGGGGATTGGCGGCCGGTGCCGGGACGAGCGGGGCGGCGATGGTGGCCTGCTGCGCCCACCACCTTACCGACGTGCTGCCGATCCTCGGGCTGTCGGGCGCCGCCGTTTTTCTGGCCGACTTCAGGATCCCGTTGCTGTGGCTCGGCATCCTCATGAACCTGGGGGGCATCGCCTACCTGCTCTACCGGATCGGCCACCGGCGGCGG
Organism: Thermaerobacter marianensis; assembly: GCA_020723785.1. GTDB lineage: Bacteria > Bacillota > Sulfobacillia > DYIH01 > DYIH01 > DYIH01. Next base: position 6,084 of record DYIH01000087.1, on the reverse strand, counting down.
ATGATGTGCCACTGATCCGCATGCCACCAGGCCGCGGCCCGCATGAGGAGTGTGCCTGCCGGGACTTTCCCGGACGCGGTGATCATCAACGCCGCTTGGGGGCTGGGCGAAAGCGTGGTCAAAGGCGCCGTCACGCCGGACTGCTTCGTGGCTGTCAAGCGGCGGGTGGCGGCGGCTGAAGGGCGCCTCGTCTGAGAGGGTGGCCAGGCTTACCGGCGGCTTGAGATGAAATCTCCATAAAATCTTCAAACCTTGCTGGCAGAATAGATCAGCAAAGAGCCTGTCGCGCAACCTTTGTCACGGAGCAATCGGTGGGGCCGCCAATCAAAATGGAGGCCATTTGTGCGACAGGCTCCAAACCGGCCCGGTTACCCCGGCCAAGGGGGCGATTGACGTGGAATGGACGCAGTGGCTGGTGCCTGTCGCGCTCGTTGGAGCCATGTTCCTCCTGCACCGCGGCGGTTGCGGGGGACACGGCCGCCAACGGGAGGGCGGGCACGATCGGGCTTCCTCCGGCAAGGGTGACGCGAAGGAAGGGCAGGACGCGGAGGAGCGGCAACAGACCCACGGCGGGCATGGCGGCTGTTGCCACAGGTAGAGAGCGAGGTTGGGACGTTGTCGAAAAATCGTCCAGGAGGAAGGAACGGGAGGCGCGGTCCCGTCAGGCGGCGTTCCCCGGCAGTGTATTATGTTTTGGGCGGGCTGGCCCTGGCCGGGCTGATCGTCCTGGCCCAGGCGCCCAACCGCCGCGGGCCGGAGCCCCCCGGGGTGGAAACGGTGGCCAAGCAGACCACATATCACCTCAAGAGCCTGTCGGAGCCCCACGGGCCGTATAAGAGCGACCCGCCGGCCAACGGGCCGCACGCCGAGAACATGGCCGTTCCGGGTTTCTACGAGGAGCCGGTCCCGCCGGAGCGGTTGATACACAACCTGGAAGACGGCCACGTGGTAATCTACTACCGGCCCGGCCTGCCGGACGAAGTGCTGGCCGACCTGCGAGGACTGGCGGACCGCTATCCCGGTGACGGCCGGGCGGTCGTCGTCGTGCCGAGGGAGGACAAGGATTCGGCCGTCATCCTGACGGCGTGGCGGAAGATCCTGCGGCTCAATTCCTGGGACGCGGCCAGGGCACAGGCCTTCATCGACCGCTACATCGGGATCGATCACCACGGGGAGTGAGAGGATCCATGGCGCGGGCAGCATACGATTTATCGGGAGGCGGGTCGGTGAAAAAATCGGTGATTTTTCGCGGCATCGTGGCGACAGGCGTCCTGCTGGCGGCGCTCATCCTGGCCGGGTGCGGCGGCGGCAAGGCCGAACCGGCCAAAAGCGATGGCGGCCAGCGGATGAACGACCAGAACATGTCAGGTATGGACCACAACAAGATGAACGATCAGAACATGCCGGGAATGGACCACAGCAAGATGAAGTAGGGTCCGCTGCCCCGAAGGGGAAGAGGGCTATGGCGAAGAAACAGCAGAAGAGGGCTCCTCAGAAGTTCTCACCGTATGTTTTCTGGTTGCTCCTCGGGGCCGCGGCGGTCGTGGCCCTGGTCGTGAGCCTGAAGACCGGCACGCCCGCCGGCCAGCGAGCGACGGGCGGCCAAGGACGTGTGGCGACGCAGGACAAGCACGTCCTGGCGCTTGACCCCGCCAACTCCGATGTTGCCTACCTGGGCCACCACGAGGGGCTCCTGCGAACGACGGACGGGGGCAAGACGTGGGAGGCGTTGCCCCTGCGCACGGACGTCATGGGCATGGCCATCTCTCCGCAGGATCCTCGCTATATCTACATCGGAGCCCACCTGGGTTTCTACAAGAGCGAGGACGGCGGGCGCACGTGGCAGGTGGGCAACCCCGAAATGGCCGATGCAGATTTCCACGGCCTGGCGGTTCGCCGGATGATCCGCGGCGCCTGTATGCTTATGTGGTGGGACGCGGCCTGCTGCGCAGCGAAGACGGCGGCAGAAGCTGGAGCGCCTTCGGCGCTCAGGTCCCCGAAGGCGTTCATGCCCTGGCGGTGGCTCCGGGCACGCCGGAGGTCGTCTACATCGGGACGATGTCACAGGGCGTTCTGGTCAGCCGCGACAGCGGCCGGACGTGGGCTCCGGCCGGCCTGCAGGGGGGCATGGTGGCCAGCCTCTCCTTTCAGCGGAAAACCGGTATGCTGTTCGCGACCACTCAGGACGGCGTCATGATGAGCCGCAACGGCGGGCAGTCCTGGGAACAGGTGGCGCCGCCCGGCACGATGCTGGCCGCCGCGGAGGACAGGCCGGAGGTGATCCTGGCCATCGACGGCGAGGGGCGGGTGGTTCGCAGCGGCGACGGGGGGCGGACCTGGACCTCCCTGCATCAGGACTCCCGGTAACGAAAAAAACGTGGTATGCCGGCCCCTGAGCTTGCTGGCTGCATGGCGGGCTCAGGGGCTGATTTGTTCAATTTCGTTCTTGACAACAGGGGCCATTGCCGATGATAATGATAATCAAGATCGAGACAGTGAGGGGTGGAATATTGCCGTGGCAGGCCTGTTGATCACCATACGAGAAGGTCTGGAGGCATTCCTTATTCTGGGGATACTGTTCGGTTATCTAAACAAATTGGGACAACGATCATCCGTTAAATATATCTGGGGCGGGGCGGGCCTGGCCGCCGCGCTCAGCGCCGCCGTGGCCGTGATGCTGCAGCGCCTGGGGTTGGAGTTTGAAGGCGAATCGGCTGAAATCTTTGAAGTGGTCGTCGCGCTGTTGGCGGTGGCGGTGCTGACGACCGTGGTGCTGTGGATGCAGAGGAACAGCCGCTCCATCAAGGGCGAGTTGGAAGCCAGGATGGAGGCCGCGCTCTCCAGCCGCCAGGTGCTGGGCCTGGCTTTCCTGGCGTTCGTCACCGTGCTGCGCGAGGGCCTGGAGACGGCCCTGTTCCTCGCGGCGCCGACCATCAACCAGGGAGGCGGGCTCCTGGGCGGCGCGCTGGCCGGCCTCGTTGCCGCGGGGCTGATCGCCTACCTGGTGTTCAGGACGACGGTGCGCCTCGATCTGAAACGCTTTTTCCTGGTCACCGGCTGGCTCCTGGTATTCGTCGCCGCGGGACTGATGTCCCATATCGCTCATGCCCTCACAGGAATAGGCCTGCTGCCCGCCCTTGTGGAGAACGTCTGGGACACGAGCCGGCTGATTGCCGACGAAAGCTTGGTGGGGCGCCTGCTCCACGCGTTCATCGGTTACACGGCGACCCCGTCGCTGCTGCAGCTGCTGTTTTACGGCGGGTATCTCCTGGTGGTGGGCCGCTCCTTCTACGGCCGCAAGCTGCGCCGTGCAGCCGCCGGCGGCGGGGCATTGTAGCCGCCGGTTGCCAACTCAGTCTTGCGGTGCGGCCGTTGGCAGTGTGAAGGCAAAGACAGCCCCTCCTCCCGGCCGGTTCCCGGCCCGGATCGTTCCGCCGTGGGCCTCGACCAACTTCTGCGTGATGGTGAGCCCCAACCCGGTGCCGCCGGTCGCCCGATCGCGGGAGGGATCGGCCCGGTAGAAGCGTTCGAAGATGTATGGGAGTTCGTCGGGGGGGATGCCGGGGCCGGTGTCGGCGACGGTCACCCGCACCATCGGTCGCGAACCGCCGCCAGGAGCGGCGGCTCCGCCGGCGGCGTGGGCGTCCCGGGAGGCGCTTATGCTGATGGTCCCGCCTTCCGGGGTATGGGTGATGGCGTTGGCCAGCAGGTTCTGCAGTATCTGGGCCAGCCGGTCCGGGTCGGCTCGCACCTTTGGCAGGTCCGCAGGCAGGTCGATTTCCAGACGCTGACCTTTGGCTGTCATCTCCGACTGGCGGAAAGCGGCGGCCTGCCTGATGACAGCCGCCGGGTCGACCGGCAGAGCCTCCAGCGCCAGCGCGTTGGCGTCCAGGAGGGACAGCTCGTGCAGTTCCTGGACCAGCCGTTGCAGCCGGAGGGTTTCCTCCAGCAACGTCCGCAGGGTCTGCTCGTTGGCGGGCATGACACCGTCCTTGAGCGCTTCGACGTAACTGCGCAGGCCGGTGAGGGGGGTGCGCAGCTCGTGGGCCAGGTCTGCCACCATGTGCTTGCGCAGCCGGTCGGCTTCTTCCAGACTGCCCGCCATGTGGTTGAAGGCCCGGGCCAGTTCCCCGATTTCGTCGTTGCCGATAACGGGCACGCGCTGGGAGAAATCTCCTCGCGACATGCGCATGGCCGCCCCGTGCATTACCGTGATGGGCCGTGTGATGCGGCGGGACAGGAGGTAGCTCAGCAGAACGCTGATGCCCAGGGCCAGGGCGCCGGCTTGGAGGATGCCGTAGTTGATGCGGGTCAGCAGGGCGCGCTCCGGGCCGTTCAACCGGTCCAGGGTCTGCTGCATGGCCGGCCCCAGCGGACCCCTCAGGTGGTCCGGGTCCAAGCGGGACAGGACCAGGTGGTGCAGGTAGTGGAAGGTCACGAACTGGGTGGCGAAGAGGGCGGCGAGGGCCAGGGTGACGACGGAAAGGACCACGAAGGCCAGCAGCATCCTGGCGTGGAGGTTGGGTTTCAACCAATGCCGGAGGTTTTTACGAAGGTTCGACAAATTTATAGCCCACCCCGAAGATCGTTTTGATCCAGTTGGCCTCGCAGCCCTTCCGGCGCAGCTTTTTCCGCAGGTTCTTGACGTGGCTGTCGATGGTGCGCTCGTAGCCCTCGTAGGCCTCGCCCTGGATCCGTTCCACCAGCTCCAGGCGGGTGAAGACCCGGTTCGGGCGCCGGGCGAGGGTTTCCAGGAGGCGGAATTCCGTCGGCGTGAGTTCAACCGGTACACCGTCCAGCCATACCTGGTGCTGCTCCGCGTCGATGACCAGTGGACCGCGCGCGATGCGGGTCGGACCGTCCGGCGGCTCGTGGCCGCCGGACAACGCGCCCGCCGCCGCGCCGTTGGTCATCGCCCGCGCCCGCCGCAGCACCGCCTCCACCCGAGCGACCAGTTCCCGAGGGCTGAAGGGCTTGGTCACGTAATCATCGGCGCCCAGCTTGAGGCCGATGATCTTGTCCGTCTCCTCTGACCGGGCGGTGAGCATGATCACCGGCGTTTCCCCGGCGTTCCGGATGCGCCGGCAGATCTCCTCCCCCGATATCCCCGGCAGCATCAGGTCCAGCACGACCAGGACCGGTTTTTCCTGCTGGAAGACGGCCCAGGCCGACGGGCCGTCGCGAGCGGTGATCACGTTATAACCTTCTTTTTCCAGGTATGCTCTAACCACATTGACGACGGAGGGTTCATCGTCAACCACCAGAATCCGTTCTCCAGCCACCTGCCGCCCCTCCAGAATTGCAGTATCGGACCCGCAGGTCCTGGGGGCGCCGAAATGCATCGCCCCTTGAACATTTTACGATTTCTACATCGTTTAAACAAAAACCATCCATGAAATGTCCATAATTGGATTCGAAAATCTTTTAGGAAACTTGGGTTCGAGGGGGTTGTGGCGATGGAACAAACCGTCCACGAAGCGTCGGGTAACAGCAGGTTGCCGGTTGTCATCGCGATGGTTGTGGCGGCGCTGGCCGCCATCATCTACGTCGTGGCCTCCTGGGGCGCAAACCGGGTTGGCGGCGTCCAGGGACCGAGGACGCTCGACGCTCGCGATCGCACCGAGATGCGCTTGAAGGCGGTGGACAAATACAGCCGCACCGGGTTCTATTTCGATCCCTCCACCGTACTGCTGCGTGCCGGCAAGAGTTACCGCTTGTTCTATACCAACAAATCTGGTATCCCGCACGACTTCCTGATCGAGAAGATGCCGGCCAAGCTGGCGGCGGCCGGGGAGCCCGCCGGCTCGGACCACGGCGGGCAGGCGACTGATCATGGCGGGCAGGCGGCTGACCACGGCGGGCATGACAACCTGGTGCACGCCATAGCCGAGACCGGCCAAACCATGGAGGTCGATTTCACTCCGACCGAACCCGGGACCTACCGGCTGATCTGCAGCCTGCCCGGTCATGCGGAGAGCGGCATGGTATCCACTGTGAATGTCGAATGAGTCGTGCCGTAGCCGGGTCGATAGACGCCACGCCCGGTGGTGGATAATCGGCCCGGCTCACGGTGCACACTAGTTC
>DYIH01000086.1 GCA_020723785.1 Thermaerobacter marianensis | reverse complement strand
CACCAAGGTGGGGCCGCCCAACTCTGCTCCACTTTTGCACCGAAATCCGGACTCTTTCGAGCGATGCTCCCCACTGGAAGAGGTCAATTGGCCTCCATTTCGGTTGGCGGCCCCACCGATCGCTCCGTGACGGGGATTGCGCGACAGGCTCAGTACATGGCCTCCACCGCTCGCGGACACACCGGCCGTCCCGCGCCGGGCATGGCGCTCACCCGGCTGCCAGCCGCACGGCGCCCTCGATGACGATCACCGCCGGCCCGCCGGCCCGAACCCCGGCGATCACCGGTCGCCCGTCCGGCCCCGCGCCGTCCACGTCGATCTCCACACGGATCTCCCCCGGCCGGCCTATGAAATGCCCCTGCTCGAACGTCAGCACCACCGTCGAGGCCCCGCCCGCACCGGACGCCGCGGACGCGTCGGCCGGAGCCCCCGCTGCCGGGGCGCCCCCGGCATCCGCGGGCGGGACCGGCCAGCCGGCCGCGAGGCGCGCGTCCCATACGCAGCCGGATACGAGGTAGGCGCCCAGGGCACCGCTGGCCGTGCCGGTCTGCGGGTCCTCGCCAATGCCCAGCACCGGGGCCAGGGATCGGGCGTGGGCCGCATGGCCGGCGGCCAGGGTCTCCAAGGTGAATACGTGGGTCGTCTGGACGCCGAGGGTTTCGTTCAGGGCGCCGAGCCGGGCCATGTCGGGAGCCAGGCGCTCCAGGGCGCGCAGCCCGGTCACCGGCACCAGCAGATGCCACAGGCCGGTGTAGGCGATTCCAACGGACAGCTCGTGGGGTGCAGTCCCGGCGCCGGCCCCGGCAATGGCGTCCGCCGGCAGGCCGAGGGCCGCGGCCAGTTCCGCCATATCGCCGGTGAACGGGCGGAAACTGGGTGCCGCCTGGCTCATCATCACCGCCACGGGCCGGCCGCCCGCGAACCGCACCTCGACCGCCAGCACCCCGGCGCGGGTCTCCTGCCGCACGGTCACCGTTCCGTCGCCGGCGGGCGGGGCCAAGCGGCCCATTTCGGCAAGGGCCCAGAAGGTGGCCACCGTGGCGTGTCCGCAAAGGTCCACCTCCGTCAGGGGAGTGAAGAAGCGCACGCGGAAGTCGGCGCCGGGCGCCTCCGGCGGCAGGACGAAGGCCGTCTCCGAAAGGTTCATCTCTCGGGCGATGGCCTGCATCTCAACCTCCGTCAGGCCTGCGGCGTCGGGAACGACGCCGGCCGGGTTGCCGCCGAAGGGTGCTGTGGTGAAGGCGTCCACCTGGAGGAAAGGCACTTGGCGCGACGAAGCCCCGACGCGGAGCGCGGCCGCCGTGGCCGGTGGCGGGCCGCCGGACGCGGGGAGCGCGGCCGCCGTGGCCGGTGGCGGGCCGCCGGACGCGGGGAGCGCGGCCGCCGTGACCGGTGGCGGGCCGCCGGACGCGGGGAGCGCGGCCGCGGCTTGGTTCAGGGCCTCGTTGGCCAGGGCATCGGCGGCCCGGTTACGTTCGCGGGGGATGTGCTCCACCGCCGCCCGCTGAAAGGACGCCAGCAGGCGCCGGGCCTGCCGGAACAGGGGCAAAAGCCCCTCGTTCCTCACCTGGTATCGGCCGGTGAGCTGGCGCACCGCCAGTTCGCTGTCGGCCCGCAGGGTGATCCGCCGGGCACCCAGGGCGCGCGCGCGTTCGAGGGCGCGGATGATGGCCTTGTACTCGGCCACGTTGTTGGTCGCCTGCCCGATGGCCTCCCCGAAGGCCTCCACCACGGCTCCGTCCGGCCGGCAGATCTGCACACCCACGGCCGCCGGCCCCGGGTTGCCCCGGGCGGCGCCGTCCGTATAAAGGATCAGTTCGTCCAATGAGAACCTCCCGCAAATGTACCGGCACAAGCCTCCCCGATCCCCCGCCTCAGCCGTTCGACCCCGGCCCGGCTCCGGGGCTCTCCGCCGCCCCGCCGCCGGGCAGCGAAGGGTCCGCGGCCTCTGCATACAGGATGGCCAGCATTCGGTCGAACCGGGCCAGCCTGTCCCGGAACCGGGCCGCGGCACGTTGGTCGGCGCGGAGGCCACCGGCCTCCACCTGCTCCAGAATGCGCCGGCAACGCTCCCTCTTCCGCTCCAGGAACTCGCGGAGCAAGGGGTGGCGGCGTTCCCACAAGAGGGGCCCGACCTCCAGGCCGGCCTCCGTCACCATTCCACCGGACCGCGCGGGCTCCCCTTCCGACGGCCAAGCCGGCCCGCCCGTCGTCGCGGCTCCGTCCCGCCCTTGGCGGCCGGCACATCCCGGCACCGCCGCCTCGGCTGCCAGCACTTCATAGATACGTTCGCCCTCGCGGACCAGTTCCTCCTCGGCCAGCCCGAAGCCGTGGTTCAGGAGCCAGCGGCGCAGGGAGGCGGTGGCGTTCATCGGCTGGAGGATCAGGCGGCGGGCGGAAGCGCAGACGTCCGGGGAGCGTTCCAGGATGGCGGTGATCGTGCGGCCGCCCATGCCGGCGAGCACGAGCACGTCGGCCTCGTGGGGCCTCAGGACGGTCAGACCGGGGCCCAGGCGCAGGTCGACCAGCCCTTCGGCGGCGAAACGCGCCACGACCTGCCGAGCGGCGTCCAGGGGGCCCGGCCGGACGTCGCTGGCGATGGCCCGCGGGCACTTACCGGTTACGACCAGGTAAACGGGCAACAGGGCGTGGTCGGTGCCGACGTCGGCCACGACGCTGTTCTCCGGCACCAGACCGGCGATCTTCAACAACCGGGGGGACAGGCGCACAAGCCACCCTCCGACAGGGAATGATCTAACCCCATGTTCACCCCCGTCATGGCGCGGCGTCAAGGGGCATCTCCTCGGGACCCAACGCGGCCGCCCGCTGGCCGCGCTGCCGGAGGAGTTCCTGGTACGAGATCCCACGGGTGTGCCTGGTGGGCGACCAGCATGACCGGCGCCAGGCCGAAAAGACGCCCACCACCGTCAGCGGTACCCAGGTGCAATTGAAAAACGGGAACAGGGGCAGGTAGCGCAACGGCCGCAAAGGCACCCGGTCGAGCCCGACGGCCAAAAGCGGCAGGAGCACCTGTGCGGCGGCCGGCAGCCACCAGACAACCATCGGGACTTGGCCGAAAAGGAACGGATCGGACGGGAACAGGCGGCCGAGCAGCCAGGAGGCCCCGCCGAGAAGCGCGGCGCCGACCACGTAGAACGGCCGGAGAAGCACCAGGCACATCTCCAGGCGGATCGGGTCGGCGCGGCGCAGACCCTCGCGGACCAGGGACGGCAGGTAGGCCCGGGCCACCTGGGCCTGGCCCCGCACCCACCGCAGCCGCTGCCGCCACGACTGGCGGAAGGTCAGCGGCTTCTCGTCGTAGACCACCGCCTCGTGAGCCCAGACGGTCGGCACGCCGTGAACCAGAGCCTTGGCGGTGAACTCCAGGTCCTCGGTGAGGCTGGTCGCCCCCCAGCCCAGCTTGCGGAGGAGGCCGGCCTCGATGCACATCCCCGTCCCGCCCAGGAGCGAGGACAGGCTGAAATTGGTCCGGGCCAGGGACCAAAACCGGTTGGAAATCCAGTAGGACATGGCGAAGGAGGCGGCCACCCAGCCGTCGTCGGGGTTCTTGGTCTCTATACGGCCCTGGATCAGGCGGTCGCCGCGGTGGAGACAAGCGTTCATCACGTTGAGGAAGCCGGGGTCGACCAGGTTGTCGGCATCGAAGACGGCGTAGGCATCGTAGCGCCGCGGCAGCGCGGCGAGCCGCCGGAAGGCGTACTCCAGGGCATGCCCCTTGCCGCGCCGGACGGGGTCGGACCGCTCGAAGACGACCGCACCCGCACGGCGGGCCAGGCCGGCCGTGGCATCGCTGCAGTTATCGGCGACCACGAAGATATCATAGAGATGGCGGGGATAGCGCAGGCACTGTAGGTTTTCGATGAGTTGGGCGATGACCGCCTCCTCGTTGTGGGCCGGGACGATCAGGGCAAAAGAGGCGGCCGGAGGGCACGGCATCACGCGCCGCCGCACCGTAAACCCCCCCATCACGAGGACCAGGTTATACGCCGCATAGAAGAGCACCAGACCCTGCAGGACCGCGACCGAAAGAGCCAGCCACCCGGGCATCCCCGGGCCGTCCGCTGCCCACCGGAAGTATGCGGCGGCGTTCTGCACCGTGTTGTCTCCCCTCCCTCGACCAGAAGGAACCGCCGCACCGCCAACGCGGCCACCGCCCATTATATGCCCCGCCTACGGCAAGCTTAACCGCGATGCAACAGGCGGGGGAGCGTCCCTCGCCGCATCCCCCCGCGCCGCATCCCCCGCGCCGCCCGCCGGCAGCCGGCGCGTCACGGTCTGAACCGCCCCACCAGGGCGGCGCCCAGCCAGATGCCGAAGACGCCCAGCACCCCGGCCAGCACCGGCGGCGCCGGCACGGGCAGTCCCAGCAGGCGGAATGCCGCGCCAAGCACGGCCCCTGTCAGGAGGGAAAGCAGCGCTTCCTTCAGCCTTCACGCCCCCTTCAATGCGACGCCGGCGTGCCTCCCGCGCCTTTCAGCGGTCCAACACCACGGCGCCGGTCACGCCACCGCCGCGCCGGCAAATGCCCGCGCCAGACGGATCTCGCCGGCGTAATCGGTGTATTCCTTCACCGGCGTCTCGATGAGCAGCGGCAGCTTCCGGATGAACGGGTGAGTCAGGAGGGCGGCCATGCCCTCCTCGCCCAGGTGGCCCTGGCCCAGGAGTTCGTGGCGGTCCCGGCGGCCGCCCAGAGGAACCTTGGAGTCGTTCAAGTGCATGGCCCGGACCCGTTCCAGGCCCACGGCCCGATCCATCTCCGCCAGCATGGCGTCGATACCCTCATGGGTCCGCAGGTCGAACCCGGCGGCGAACAGGTGGCAACTGTCGAGGCAGACGCCGATCCGTTCCGTCCGGCCCAACCGCTCGATGATCCCGTCCAGGTGGCGCGGCTCGAATCCGACCTCGGAGCCCTGGCCGGCCATCGTCTCCAGAAGCAGCATGGTCGGCCCTTCCACGGCCTCGAAGACCTCCTCCAGGGCCGCGGCGATGCGGGCGACGCCCCGCTCCACCCCTTCGCCCCCGTGGCTGCCGGGGTGGACGACCAGGAATTCGGCACCGTACGCACCCGCCCGCTCCAGGTCCTCCCGGAGCACGCGCTTGGCGAAACCCCACGTGGCATCGGCGGGGGCGGCCAGGTTCACCGTGTAAGGCAGGTGGCCGACGACGGGGAAGATGTCGTATTCCCGGCGCAGCAGGCTCCACGCGGCGATTTCGCCGTCGCTCATGCTGCGCACGGCGCCCCCCCGCGGGTTGCGGGTGAAATACTGGAACGTGTTGGCGCCCACCCGGCGGGCCAGCCGGGCCGCCTCCGGCAGCCCCTTGGCGATGGTCAGGTGCGCTCCCACGCGCATCATCGGCCTCCTCCTCCTCATCCGGCGCGGAGCCGTCCCGTCGGGTCGCCTGCGTGGATCAGGACGTTCAGGGAAAGGTGACCAGCCTTGACGCGCCTTTATTAAAGTACCACAAGGAGGGAACCACCCGCCAGCGCCGGGTAACCCGGCAGCTTTCGCACCCGTGGCGGGGGTCAGGGCGCGCCACGGGCGATGCACGCCTCGGCCAGGCGGTCGGCGGCCTCCGCCGTCGAGATCCCCTCCGCCTCGGCTCGCCGGAAGACCTGTTGGAGGTTCTCGGCGATGCGCTCCACGTGCCGCAGGGTGGCCTCCTCCCCGCCGCCCTTGATTTCGTAGTAGCAGAAAATGAGGCCCCCGGCGTTGACGACGTAATCCGGAGCGTATAGGATTCCCCGCTCCTGCAGCCGCCAGCCCACCTCGGGCCCGGACAGCTGGTTGTTTGCCGCCCCGGCCACCACCGGCGCCCGCAGCCGTTCGGCCGCCACCTCGTCCAGAACCCCGCCCATGGCGCAGGGGGCGAACACCTCCACGTCCTGCTCCATGATCTCCTCCGGGGCCACCGCCCGGGCACCCAACCGTTCCTCGGCCCGGCGGCGGCGCTCGGCGTCCACGTCCGCCACGACGAGGACCGCGCCCTCCCTGTGGAGCAGCTCGGCCAGGGCCATACCCACCTTGCCCAAACCCTGAACGGCCACGCGCACCCCGCGCAGGTCGCCGCGCCCCAGCCGGCGGGCGACACAGGCCCGCATGCCGGCCAGCACGCCCCGCGCCGTGTAGGGCGACGGGTCGCCGGTCAGCCCCGCCACCCACTTCGTCGCCTTGGCCACCTCGGCCATGTCGGCCACCGTCGTCCCCACGTCCTCGGCGGTGATATACCGCCCGTTCAAGGCGTCCACGCACCGACCGAACCGTTCCCACAGGGCCGGCGTCTTGTCGCGGCGCGGATCGCCGATGATCACCGCCTTGCCGCCCCCCAGCGCCAGCCCGGCGCAGGCGGCCTTGTAGCTCATGGCTTTCGCCAGCCGCAGGACGTCGTTCAGGGCCCGTTCCCTGCTCTCGTAGGGGTACATGCGGCACCCCCCCAGGGCCGGCCCCAGCCGCGTGCTATGAATAGCTATGTAACCCAGAATCCCCGTTTCCGGGCTTTCACACGGCATCACCATTTCGTGGGCCTGGACTATCGGGTGCCCGGTATATTCCAACCGCTCCGCCTCCCTTGCACCGGCTGCCCCGGGGCAAACCTCGACCACGAACGGCCTTGGATAGTATATCCCACGTGCCCGCCCACGGAGATCAGCCTCCCTATTTAGACATTTCTTCGCAATCTTTTTCGTAAATCTGGCGGTCAAGGAAAAGGGTTGAATTTGAGACGCAGGGGGCGAAGGGACACGGGCCCGGAGGTGCAGCGCCTGAAAGGCGCGTCAGCGGAGGAGCCGACCTTCAGCCGGGGCGGGACCGGCACACCGGGTGGCAATCCTGATTTCAAACACAAATCAAACACAAAAAGCCCCCGCTTGGTGCGGGGGTTATTTTTTGTACCCGCTACGAGCCTGTCGCACAAACCTGACCGGAGGCCGAAGGGGGGCCGCCGCCCCAGAACCGTAGTTCGGGTATTTTTTA
>DYIH01000085.1 GCA_020723785.1 Thermaerobacter marianensis | reverse complement strand
TTATTACTGTGGTGCATATTACCGTCATGCATAGGGTTGTGGCGTGAGTCGCGCAGGCCTTGTGCGGCAAGGGCTTGCAGACCAGGAATATAACTGTGGTTAATGATGAGCCTGCCGCACCAAGGTGGGGCCAGCAAGTCCCGTTCTGACGCGCCGTCAGTGAATCCTTGGCTACGGTCTTCCACTAACTAAATTCAAGGCTCCAAAACCGGGGATGGCTCAGACCCCATGGGTCTTGTAAATGCCCCCTTTGTCGCCTAGAATATGAACAAAGCGCCAATAACCTTCGGGGCAAGGTGAGGAGGGGGCGACCCCCGGGCGACCCCCTCCAATTCCTGACCGGCGGTGAGGGCCGGCGCGCCGCCCGCGATGCGGCGGGGGTGTCGGGCCAAGCCCGCGAGCCGCACGCGGCGTCGCCGCCAGCGGTTGATCCGGTGGGATTTCCGGAGCCGACAGTAAAGTCTGGATGGGAGAAGGTTCGGCAGCGCGCGGATGTCTACGTATCCCTTGGCCGCGGCCGGGTCCGCCGACCCGGGCCGGGGTATGCGCGTGCGACGTCGTTCTCCACCCCCTGCCCCGGAGGTTGCGGCCTCCGGGGCGGTCTTTTTTGCCGGTCAGCGGGTCGCTTGGGGGGGTGAAGGGGTGAGCGACAACGACACGGCGTTCATGGCCCGTGCCCTGGCCCTGGCCCGCCGGGCCGCCGGGCGGACGAGCCCCAACCCGCTGGTCGGGGCGGTGGTGGTCAAGGACGGGCGGGTCGTCGGCGAGGGGTATCATCAAAAGGCCGGGACCCCCCATGCCGAGGTGCACGCCTTGGCCGCCGCCGGTACCGGGGCGCGCGGCGCCACCCTGTACGTAACCCTGGAGCCTTGCAGCCACCACGGCCGTACACCGCCCTGTACCGAGGCCATCCTGGCCGCCGGGGTGCGGCGGGTGGTGGCCGCCGTACAGGACCCGAACCCGCGGGTGGCGGGGCGCGGTTTCGAGCGGCTGCGGGAGGCCGGGGTCGAAGTAACCGCCGGCGTCTTGGAGGAAGAGGCGCGCCGGCTCAACGAAGCCTTCTTCGTTTACGTCACCGCGGGGCGGCCCTTCGTGGCGATGAAGACGGCCATGACCCTGGACGGAAAGATCGCCACGGCGTGCGGCGAGTCCCGCTGGATCAGCGGGGAGGCGTCCCGGGCGCTGGCGCACCGGCTGCGTTCCGAGCTGGACGCGGTCATGGTCGGCATCGGTACGGCCCTGGCCGATGACCCGCAACTGACCGCCCGCCCACCGGGAACGGCCAGCCGGGATCCGGTTCGCATCGTCGTCGATAGCGCTCTCCGCCTGCCACCGGACGCGCGGTTGCTGCAGTTGGACTCGCCGGCCCCCACCTGGGTGGCCACCACGGAGCGGGCGCCGGCGGAACGGCGGCGAGCGCTGGAGGCGGCCGGGGCCGAGGTGCTGGTCCTGCCGGAACGGGACGGGCGCGTGGACCTGGCGGCCCTGATGGCCGAACTGGGCCGCCGCGAGGTGACGAGCGTGCTGCTGGAGGGCGGGGCCACACTGAACGCCGCCGCCCTGGCGGCCGGGGTCGTGGACAAGGTGCTGTGCTTCGTGGCGCCGAAGGTGGTGGGCGGCGCCGCGGCGCCGGGGCCCGTGGGCGGGCCGGGCGTGGAGCGGCTGGCCGGCGCCTGGCGCGTGGAGCGGCTGGCGGCGGAAGCGGTGGGCGAGGACATTCTCCTAACGGGCTACCTGCCGGCGGCGGCCCGCATAATTTATGGGGTCCCCGCCGGGCCACCAGGCCCGGTGGGGTGATATGGATGGGGGTGGGGTGACTGTTCAGCGGGCTGGTGGAGGAACTGGGCCGGGTGACGACCCTGGAGTGGCATGGCGGGGCCTTCGTGCTCAGGGTGCAGGCCCGGAAGGTGCTGGAGGGGGCGCGGGCCGGCGACAGCATCGCCGTCAACGGCGTCTGTCTGACGGTGCGCGAGACGGCGGGCGGCGGCTTCACCGCCGACGTGATGCCGGAGACGGCGCGGGTCACCTCCCTTGGCCGGCTGCGCCCCGGCGACCCGGTCAACCTGGAACGAGCCCTGCGGCTGGGCGATCGGCTGGGCGGCCACCTGGTAACCGGCCACGTGGACGGCGTCGGAGAGGTCCTGGGACGGCAGCCGCTGGACAACGCGTTCATCCTGGACATCGCCGCCCCGCCCCAGGTGGCCCGCTACCTGGTTCCCAGGGGGTCGGTGGCCGTCGACGGGGTCAGTCTGACGGTCGTCAGTCACACCGAGGACGGGTTCCGGGTATCCATTATCCCCCACACGGCAGAAAGCACGACTTTGGGGCGTGTCCGGCGGGGCGATCCGGTGAACCTGGAGGCTGACCTGGTGGGCAAGTACGTGGCGCGCCTCCTGGAGCCCCACCTGGCCGCGCGGGGCGGATCGGCGCACGACCCCACGGCAACGGCGGCGGGCGGCGGGGGGCCGGAGGCGGCGGGGCAACCCGCGCCACACGGCTCCGGGGCGGGGACGCCGCCGCGGCTCACACGGGAATTCCTGGCCGAACATGGCTTCTCTTCTAAAGGAGCTTTTTAATGACGAAACAGACGAAACATACCGAGGTTGCGGAAAAGGTGTTCGACGCGATCGAGGATGCCCTGGCGGACATCGTGGCCGGGAAGATGGTCATCGTCGTCGACGACGAGAACCGCGAGAACGAGGGCGACCTGGTCATGGCCGCGGAGAAGGTGACCCCCGAGGCCATCAACTTCATGGCCCGCCACGGGCGAGGCCTGATCTGCCTGCCGATGACCGAGGCCCGCCTGGCCGAACTGGAGATCCCGCCCATGGTCGGGGGCGGCGACCGGCAGGGGACCGCCTTCATGGTTTCCATCGACGCCCGGGAGGGAACGACCACCGGCATATCCGCCGCCGACCGGGCGCGGACGATCCTGGCGGCCATCGATCCGCGGACCAGGCCCGAGGACCTGGCCCGGCCTGGGCACGTCTTCCCGCTGGCGGCGCGCGAGGGGGGTGTGCTGCGCCGCCCCGGTCACACCGAGGCGGCCGTGGACCTGGCCCGGATGGCCGGCCTCTACCCCGCCGGCGTCATCTGCGAGATCATGAACGAGGACGGCACCATGGCCCGCCTACCGGAGTTGCGGGTCTTCGCCCGCGCTCACGGGCTGCGGCTCATCAGCATCGCCGACCTTATCCGCCACCGCCGCCGGCGGGAGAAGTTGGTGCGCCGCGCCGTCGAGGTGCGGCTGCCCACCCGCTACGGCGAATTCACCCTGGTGGCCTATGACGATGTGCTCACCGGCGACACCCATGTGGCGTTGGTGGCAGGCGACATGGCCGGAGAGGCGGCCGGCGGCGCAACCGGAGAGGCGGCCGGCGGCGGCGCGGCCCGCGGCGTAAGCGGCCATGGCGGCGACACGGACGAGGCCGGGCGGGACGCCGTGCTGGTGCGGGTGCATTCCGAGTGCCTGACGGGGGACCTCTTCGGCTCTCTGCGCTGCGACTGCGGGGACCAACTGGCCCGCGCCCTGGAGATGATCCAGTCCGCGGGGCGGGGCGTACTGCTGTACATGCGCCAGGAGGGCCGGGGCATCGGCCTGCGCAACAAGCTGAAGGCTTACGCCCTGCAGGACGAGGGTCTGGACACGGTGGAGGCCAACGAGGCCCTGGGCTTCCCCCCCGACGCCCGCGATTACGGCACCGGCGCCCAGATCCTGGCCGACCTGGGCGTGCGCCGCATCCGCCTGCTCACCAACAACCCCCGGAAGTACCACGGCCTGGCCGGATACGGGCTGGAGATCGTGGAACGCATCCCCCTGGCCATGGCGCCGAACCCGGTCAACGCCCGCTATCTGGAGGCCAAGCGGACCAAGCTGGGGCATTTGTATTAAAGCTAAGGCCGGCAGCGGGCGTGGCGGGACTGTCGCGCCCCTTGGGTGGTGTGGTGTAACACCCGGCGGAACCCTTGTGGGATAAGACCTTGGAGAAGTGTTGCAAAACACCGCATCAGAGCCGTGAACTCCCTATGAAAGGATGATCCGAACGCTATGAACGTCCTCGAAGGGCACCTCAGCGCAACCGGCTTCAAGTTCGCCCTCGTCGTCTCCCGCTTCAACGAATTCATCACCTCCAGCCTGCTCAAAGGAGCAGTGGACGGGCTGCGCCGCCACGGGGCCGACGAGGGGGACGTGACCGTGGCCTGGGTACCGGGAGCCTTTGAGATCCCGCTGGCCGCCCGCAGGCTGGCCGAATCGGGCCGCTTCGATGCCGTCATCTGCCTGGGAGCCGTCATCCGCGGCGCCACCGACCACTACGCTCACGTGGCCAGCGAGGTGGCCAAGGGGATCAGCCAGGTGGGGCTCCAAACGGGTGTGCCGGTGATCTTCGGGGTGCTGACGACCGACACCATCGAGCAGGCGGTGGAGCGGGCCGGGACCAAGGCCGGTAACAAAGGCTTCGAGGCGGCTGTGACAGCCATCGAGATGGCCAACCTTCTTCGCGCTTTGTGATACCCCGCCCGGCGGCGCCAGAGCCCGCACGGCGTCGTCCAGGGTGCTCACGGGAAGCACGCGCATCGGGCCGGCCGCCCGGCGGGCCTCGTCGGCCTCGGACGACGGGACCAGGAACACCTGCGCCCCCGCCCGGCGGGCCGCCGCCACTTTCTGCCGGACGCCGCCGACGGGCCCGACGCGGCCGGACGGCCAGATCGCCCCGGTCCCGGCGATCGCCCGACCGCCGGTCAGGTCCCGCGACTTGTCCACCTGATCGAGGACCTCCAGGGCGAACATCAGGCCGGCCGAGGGCCCCGCCACTTCCCGGACGGCGAAGCCGACTTTGACCGGGAAGCGGGCCGTCAGCCCTTCGGTCACGCCCTCTATGCCCAGGCCGGGCAGCCCCAGGTGGCGCACGCCTTCACCAGGAGACAGGGGCACCTGCCGCCGCCCTCCCCCGCGCTCCACCGCAAGCATCAGGCGCCCGCCGGCCGGCAGGCGGTCGAGAGCGTCCAGCACGTCCTCGCCCGTGCTTACCGGCCGGCCGCCGGCGGCCACGACGACGTCTCCGGGCACCAGTTTACCGCTGGCAGGGGTACCGGGCCGGACGGCCAGCACCCGCAATCCCCGGCCGCCCACCTCGGCCGGCAGGCCCCGGAGGCGGAGGGCGGCATGGACGGCAAAGGCCTGGCTTTCCTTCATCTGCTCCCGTGCATCCGCCAGAAACGCCTCGACCCCCTTCCCAGGCGGGACGATGGCCGTTTTCGGAACCAGGCTGGCGTTGGGGTCGAGGGCCTTCCACAGAGCGAGCCCCAGGGGGGCCGGGCGGGCGGCCACGGTGACGAAGAGAAAGCGACCAGCCCCCGGCCGCTCCCCGTCCCGGACGGTGACGGCATCCCGTGTGGGCAGGACCAGGCCCGGCTCGATGGCGTACATCCCTGTAGGCATGAACCGCAGGGCCAGCGCCAACACCACCAACCCCGACATCCGGCGCCACCGCCCCCGGATCGACCAGCCCACCGGCACACCCCCTCTCACTTCGAGCCCTGTACGTTTGCGAAGGACGCCGAGGGCCGGGACACCCTCTCCAGCCTCCGGACCTCCGGAATCTCATTATATCCAAGGGATTGTCCATCACGTGGCGAATCATTCCAGAAGGCGGGTTAAAAGGCCCCGTGCTTCAAGGGAGGAGGCGTGGGAATGCGGAAATTCTTCCAGTACTTCGCCAGCGGGATCCTTGTACTGGCGCCTATCGTTTTAACGTTCTATGTCATCAGCCGGGTGCTGGGCCTGTTGGAGGGTTTGGGCGCCACCCTGCTGCCCGGCTCCCTGCGTGTTCCCGGGCTCGGCGTCGTGACCGCCGTCCTGCTGATCACCCTGGTCGGCTTCGTCGGCCGCTTTTTCATAGCACGGCAGGCCATCGCCCTGTTCGAACACCTGATGCGGCGCATCCCCCTGGTAAAGGGGCTCTACGGAGGCATCAAGGACATCATCGGCGCCTTCGGCGGCACCAAGCAGTCCTTCTCCAAGGTGGTCCTGGTGCGGGCGCCCGGCTGGCCCCTGGAGATCCTCGGCTTCGTGACCGCCGAGGACCTGGCGCTCCTCGGCGACCCCGGCCGGGACCGGGTGGCGGTGTTCATTCCCCAGTCGCTGCAACTGGGCGGCGGTTTCATCGCCATCGTGCCGCGCGCCTGCCTCACCGTACTGGACACGCCGCCCCAGGCCGCCCTCCGTTTTCTCATGACGGCGGGGATGACCGGCGAGGGGAACTAGGCGCCGTCCTCGGACAGGGCGCGGGCGGGCCCCAGTTCCTCGCGGCCCTGGCGGACGATGGTCAGACACTTCTGCAGGTTGGCCTCGAGCTTCTCCAGTATCTCGTCGGCGTACTCCCGTGCGCCCATGCGGATCTCCCGGCCGGTCCGGTTGGCCTCGTCGATTATCCGGCTGGCCTCCTCCTCGGCCCGCTGGACGATGGCCGACTCGCGGGTCAGCTTCTCGGCGTAGGTCTGGGCCTCCTTGACGATGGCCTCGGCCTCCTCCCGGGCCTGGGCCAGGATGCGGTCGCGGTCGCGGATCACCCGCTGGGCCTGCTGGGTGGCCTCGGGGAGCGAGTTGCGCACCCGGTCGAGAAGTTCGTAGACCTTGTCGGAGTTGAGCACCACCCGGCCGGTGAACGGGATGTGCCCGGCGTCGTCCACCATGCGCTCCAGTTCATCGAGAACGCTCTGCAGGTCCTGTTCCATGGTCCTCTCCTCTGTACTTTTCTCTCAGCCGCGCCTCGACCCCGGGCGGCACCAGGTCGCCGACCAGGCCGCCGAAGCGGGCCACCGTCTTGACGATGCTGGAGCTGAGATAGGCGTGCTCCAGACGGGTCATCATGAAGAACGTCTCCAGGTCGCGGTTCAGATGGCTGTTCATCTGGGCCATCTGGAACTCGTACTCGAAGTCGGTGACGGCCCGCAGACCCCGGATGACGACGTTGATCCCCCGTGACCGGACGTATTCG
>DYIH01000084.1 GCA_020723785.1 Thermaerobacter marianensis | reverse complement strand
ACCAGCCCCTGCTGCGCCGCCTGCTCCTGGAGGCGCCGGGCACCTACCACCACAGCCTGCTGGTGGCCAACCTGGCCGAGGCCGGCGCGGAGGCGGTGGGGGCCAACGGCCTGCTGGCGCGGGTGGGCGCCTATTACCATGACGTGGGCAAGATCAAGCGGCCCGAGTTCTTCGTCGAGAACCAGTCCGGGGGCCACAACCCCCATGACAAGCTTTCCCCACACCTGAGCGCCCTGATCGTCACCGCCCACGTCAAGGAGGGCATCGAGCTGGCGCGCCGGTACCGCCTGCCGGAGGAGATCCTCCGGTTCATCCCGGAACACCACGGCACCTGCCTGATCTCTTACTTCTACCAGCGGGCCGCGGCGGCCAGCGACGGTGAGGTAGACCAGGCGGGCTTCCGCCATGTGGGGCCCGTGCCCCAGTCCCGCGAGACGGCCATCGTCATGCTGGCCGACGCCGCCGAAGCAGCGGTGCGTTCGCTGTCGCGGCCGACGCCGGGCCGGGTGCAGGCGGTCGTCCGCCGCGTCATCAAGGCGCGGCTGGAAGACCGCCAACTCGACCAGTGCGACCTGACCCTCAGGGATCTGGACAAGATCGCCGAGGCCTTCTTCCAGGTGCTGAGCGGGGTCTTCCACGCCCGCGTCGAATACCCCGCCTCCGACCCGGCCCAGCGGGGGGCGGCCGAACGCCAACCCGCGGCGCTGCCGCCGCCCTCCGGGAGGGAGGAAACCGCCGCGGCGCCGAGGCCGGCGGGGGTCGAGCGAGCGGATTCCGCGCAGGGCGCGGCGGCCGGCCGAGGGGATCGAGAGGCGTCCGGCCCGGGGGATGGCGCGGCGCCGGGGACCGGGGATGGCAGGGCGGCGAACGAAGCGGGGGGCACCTACCCGGGAGCTACGGAGGCGGCAGACGCGCCGGTTCGCGCCGTCGCGTCCGGCGCCGGGGCGATCCCAGGCCGGGCCCGGCGGGGGGGACGGTCGGCCGATGGCGGTACGGTTCAGCGCAAGCGTGGCGCTTGAACCCGGCGAAGACGTCGCGCGGGAGGCGGCCGTCGCCGGCATCGAACGGGTGCTCGAGCGGGCCGGCCTGTCGGCGGCGGAGGTCAGCCTGTCCATCGTCGGCGACGCCGAAATCCACGCCTTGAACCGGGAGTACCGGGGCGTTGACCGTCCGACCGACGTGCTTTCCTTCCCGCTTTGTGAGCCTGGCGAACTGGCCGGACCGTTCGTGCGGCCGGGCGGTAGGGCGGTGAACGGGCCGCCGCTCCTGCTGGGCGACGTGGTCATCTCCCTGCCGCGGGCCCGGCGGCAGGCCCGGGATTTCGGCCACAGCCTGGCCCGGGAAATGGGCTTCCTGGCCGTGCACGGCGCGCTGCACCTGCTGGGTTACGATCACGAGACTCCGGAGGAGGAGGCACGGATGCAAGCGGAAGCGGAGGCGGTTCTGGCAATGCTGGGGTTGGGCCGCGAGCCGGGGCGGCCCCGGCCATGAAGAACCCGACCCTCTGGGCCAGTTTCCGGGCGGCCATGGCCGGCCTTTTGCAGTCCGCGGCCGCAGGGCGGAACATGCGCTTTCACTGGCTGGCGGGGTACACCGTCCTTTTGATCGGGTTCTGGCTCGATCTCCCCGCCGTCGAGATGCTCATCCTTTTCTTGGTTGTGTCCCAGGTGCTGGCTGCAGAAATGATCAACACCGCCGTTGAAACGGTCACCGACCTCGCCACCGGCCGTTTCCACCCCCTGGCCAAGAAGGCCAAGGACATCGCCGCCGGCGCCGTCCTGGTCAGTTCCCTGGCCTCGGTCAGCGTCGCCCTCTTTATCTTCCTGCCACGGATCGGCAGCCTGCCCGGCGTCCTCGGCGCGCGCCTGGCCCACCCGGACGCGGTCACGGTCCTGGAGGTCTCGGGGTTTGTGGCCATGCTTGTCTATTGGGCCGTGTCGCTGACGCCGGGGTGGGCCAGACAGCACATGGGGCGGGCGGATGCGACGCGGGACGGCGCGCGGGGAACCGGCCATGGGGAGGGTGCCGTACGCCGGCACGACGGGGGCGGCGGCGACCGCCAGGCGCGGAGGCGCACGCAACTGGGAGGCGGGAACAAGTGACGCAGGAGGTGACGGGGCTGCGCTCCGGCTTCGTGGCCATCGTCGGCCGGCCCAACGTGGGCAAGTCCACGCTGCTCAACCGCCTGGTCGGGCGGAAGGTGGCCATCACCTCGGAGAAACCACAGACGACCCGCAACAAGATCGTCGGCGTCCTCCATCGCCCCGGGGTCCAGATCGTCTTCCTGGATACGCCGGGCATCCACCGGCCCTTCCACCGCCTGGGGGAGTTCATGGTCAGGGTGGCCCGCCAGGCGCTGGAGGGGGTTGACGCCATCCTCTTCATGGTGGCCGCCGACCCGGCCGGGCCGGGTACCGGCGACGCGGAGGCGGCCGGGGTCCTGGCCGGCGCCAGGGTTCCGGTGCTCCTGGCGATAAACAAGGTGGACCTTCTGGGCGGCGCCGTCCCCCCGGAACTGCTGGCGTCTTTCGCCGCCCTGGGCAACATATCGGGGTCCCCATCGGGTCGTTCACCGGGGTCCCCAACGGATCGGAGATCCGGTGGGGTGGCGTTTGCCGGGGTGTATCCGGTTTCGGCCCGTACCGGCCAGGGCCTCGACGCCCTGGTAAAAGGGCTGGCGGACGTCCTGCCCGAGGGGCCGCCCTACTTCCCCGAGGACATGGTCACCGACCAGCCGGAGCGCCTCTTCATCGCCGAGGTCGTCAGGGAGAAGGTCCTGCACCTGATCCGCGAAGAAGTGCCTCACGCCGTGGCCGTCGACGTGGAGCGGGTGGCCGAGCGCGACAACGGCATGCTCTACGTGGGCGCCAACATCTACGTGGAGAAGGAGTCCCAGAAGGGCATCCTCATCGGCCGGGGCGGCGGCATGCTGCGGGAGATCGGGCGCCTCTCACGGGAGGAACTGGAGCCCCTCCTGGGGACGCGCATCTACCTGGACCTTTGGGTCAAGGTTAAAGAGGACTGGCGCAACCGGGAAGGGGCGCTGCGGGCGTTCGGCTACCGGCTCGATCAGTGATGGATCACCGGGAGGCCGCCAATGGATCGCCTGCACGCTATAAAATGGATCTCCTGCACGCTATAATTCGATGGGGCGAAGAAGGAGGAGGGCGGAGCAGGAGGGGGGGCGGCCATGGCAAAACCGCATGAGGGACCCTACCCGGAGCGCATCGAACCGTTTGACCTGGCTACGATCCTGCCGCAGCTGGAACACCCCGAGCAGCTGGAGCTCCTCGGGCGGCTGTCGCCTTCCCGGGTGGCGGAGACGCTGGGTCACCTGCGGCCCGAGGAGCAGTACCGAATCCTGCATCACCTGCCGGAGGCGGTGGCGCGGGCCGTTCTTAACGAGATGCCCTCCGACGACGTGGCCGACCTGCTGCTCGCCCTCCACGCCCGTCAGCGCGCCCAACTGCTGGACTGGCTTCCCGACGACTACCGCGAGAAGGTTGTCGCCCTCATGTCCTATCCGGAGAACACCGCCGGCAGCCTCGCCACGGTCGGTTACATCGCGGTGCGGGAATACTGGACGGCGGACGAGGCCCTTGGGCACGTGCGCAAGGTGGGACGGGAGGCCGACGTAGTTTACTATGTGTATGTCCTTGACGCCCTGGGGCGGCTGGTCGGTGTCACGTCCCTGCGGGACGTCATCCTGGCCGCCCCCGGCACACCCGTCAGGGACCTCATGAAAACCAACGTCATTCAGGTGCAAGCCGATACCGACCAGGAGGAACTGACCCGGTTGGTGCAGCGCTACGATCTGATGGCGTTGCCGGTCGTGGACTCCGGCGGCAGGATGGTCGGCGTCGTCACCGTGGATGACGTCCTGGACGTCATCGAGGAAGAAACCACCGAAGACGTCCATCGCATGGCCGCCGTCGAACCGGTGGCTGAGCCATACCTGGAAGCCTCCCTAGTAACATTGTTCCGCAAACGGGTCGTCTGGCTGCTGGTCCTCTTCGTCGCCGGAGCCTTCACCAGCACGGTGCTGCGCCACTTCGAAGAATTCCTGTCCAAGGTTGTGGCCCTGGCCCTCTTCATCCCCCTGCTGATCGGAACCGGGGGTAACGCCGGTTCCCAGGCCGCCAGTCTGGTCACCCGGGCATTGGCTGTCGGTGAGGTGGGGACGCGCGACGTGGCCCGGATCATCTGGCGGGAGAGCCGGCTCGGGCTGGCCCTCGGCTTGGCCTTGGGGGCCATCGGCATCGTCCGGGCGGCGATCCTCGGTGTGGAGAGTGACATCGCTCTGACCGTTGGGGCCTCGCAGGTGGTCATCGTGGCGTGGGCCTCCGTCGTCGGGGCTACCCTGCCGGTCATCGGGCGGCGCCTGGGGGCGGACCCGGCCATTTTCTCCCCCCCACTGGTGACGACGGCGGTCGATGGCGTGGGCCTGATCATCTATTTTGAGATAGCGCGTTACATGCTCGGCCTGTAGGGATTCCGCCGGGTTGCACCGAACTCACGCGGAGGTGGTCGCGTGGCCCTGTACAAGACGGAAGCGATTGTGCTCAAGGCCGAGGACTTCGGCGAGTCCCACCGCCTCGTCACCCTGCTGACGCCGGCGCGGGGCCTGGTGCGGGCCGTGGCCAAGGGGGCGCGGCGGCCCACCAGCCGGCTGGCGGGCGCGTTGCTGCCCTTCACCCACGCGCGGCTCCTGCTCTGGCAGGGGCGTTCCCTGGACGGCATCAGCCAGGCCGAAGTGCGCCAGAGCTTCCGCGCCCTGCGCGAGGACCTGCCGCGCATGGCCGGCGCCCTATATACCTGCGAGGTGATGGGTGAACTGGTGCCGGAGATGGAGGAGAGCGCGGCCGCCTTCCGCCTCCACCGGACCGCTCTGGGGCTCCTGGCCGTCGGTGCCCGCACCGACGTGACCCTCCGCTACTTCGAACTCCAGCTCTTGCGGCTGGCCGGCTTCGGTCCGCGTTTCGACCGCTGTCCGGCCTGCGACACCCCCGTCCTGGGCGCCCCCGGCGAATCCGCGGGGGTTGGCGGCGGGCGGACCTACTTCAGCCCGGCGGCAGGCGGCTGCCTATGCCCGGCCTGCCTGGGCCGGGCGGGCGACGCCGGAACGGGCGGCGGGCTGTGGCTGGGCGCCGCGGCGGTGGGGGCGGCCCGCGGGTTGCTGAACTGCCGGCCGCGGGCGGTGCCGGCCCTGCGCTTCCCCGCGGTGGCCCTGGCGGAGCTGGGCGCCGCCACCGATGCCTGCCTCCGCCACGTGCTGGAGAAGCGGCCGCGGTCCCTGGCCTTCTGGGAGACGGTCCGGGGATATTCCTGACGCCCGACCGACTTTAACGCGGCGCATTTGGGACATAATAATGTCTGCCAAAGGAATCGATCGCCAGCAGTCGGAGGGGTGGCACGGCGTGGAGGAGAAGATCACGCTCGAGAAGATAGACATCGTGCGCGAGCGGGCCGGGGTGTCCTACCGCAAGGCTTACGAGGTGCTGAAGGAGTCCGGCGGGGACGTGGTTCAGGCCCTGATCCGCATGGAGGAGGAACCCCGGGCTTTCACCGAGCGGATCCAAGTCCAGGGCAGCGAACTGGTCGCCAGGATCCGCCAGATCATCCGGGAGGGGAACGTCAATCGCATAACCATCCGCCGGGGGGGCAAGGTGCTCCTGGACATCCCGGTGACGGTGGGCGCCGTCGGGGCCGTGCTCATGCCTTACCTGGCCGCGCTGGGCGTTATCGCCGCCCTGGCCACCCGCTGCACGATCGAGGTGGAGCGGCGCACCGGCGCGGGTGCACCCGGGGCGGGAGGCGGCGGGCACCCATACACCGGCGTGGCCGGCGCCCGGGCGGCGGACGAGAACCCGTCCCAGGAGGCTCTCCTGGCCACGCCGGTCCCGGCCGTGCCGCCGGTGACGCCGGCCACGCCGCCGGCCCCGCGGGCGGTGCGGCTGGACGCCGCCGAGGAACTGGCCCCACCGCGCGGTGAATGGCGCCCGGCCGATCATCCGACGGCGCGGCTCGACGCCGCCGCGGACCCGGCGTCCCAGCCCCGCAGGCGCCCGGCCAAAAAGTAGCCGTACCAGTATTTTCTGTTGCCGCGGGAACAGGCGGCGGCCACCGTTTGGGGGACACTGAACCCGGGAGGTGGTCGTCGTGTGGGTTCGCGCCCAAGCGCGGGCCGGCGGCCGGATGGGAACGGGATGGGCCGTGGCGGTCCTCGGTGCCGGGTTGGGCATCGCCGCTTTCCTCATCCGCCGCCTCTGGCAGCGGTGAGCTTACCATCTCCTGATCCGAGCCCCCTGCTCCGACCCGGCAGGGGGTTTTTCTGGTTGTGCAATCCCGTCGCGCGCACTAAAATTCGATAGAAGGGGGATGATCCCGTGGGAAAAGACAATTTCAGCAAATTGATACCCGTCGGTATCGTCACCCTGCTCGTGGCGCTGGCCGTCGGCGTTTTCGTCAACGCCAGGCGGACGGAGGCCCCCGCCGAGGTCCGTCCGGATATCGGCTATGCCGCGCCTCCACTGGTTTACACGGACGACAAAGGCGGGGTCAAGCCGTTGAGCGATCTCGATGGCAAGCCGGTCCGGCTGGAGGATTATCGGGGCAAGGTCGTCTTTATAAACTTCTGGGCCACGTGGTGCCCCCCCTGCAAGCAGGAGATGCCGGACATCCAGCGCATCCATGAGAAATACGGAGACAAGGTCAAGGTGCTGGCGGTCAACGCCACCGCCCAGGACAACGAGGAAGCCGTCCGCCGGTTCGTGGAACAGTTCAAGCTGACCTTCGACGTCCCCCTGGATAAGACCGATGATGTGACGAGCGCCTACCAGGTCCGTTTCTTCCCGACAAGCTTCTTCATCGACAAGGACGGTGTGATCCGGGAAAAGCGCGAAGGGGCCATGAACTATGCCCTGATGGAGGCCGGGGTCAGCAAGGCCAGCCGCTAGAGGAACGACAGCCCGGCAGCCAAGCCGAACACGAACGTCGCCGCGCCCAACACGACGGCGAT
>DYIH01000083.1 GCA_020723785.1 Thermaerobacter marianensis | reverse complement strand
AAACGGCAGGGCTGGCCGAGCAACTCAGCCTGCTGAAGTCAAACCCATGCCGCTTGAGTGCGGATGAGGTGCTGGTACGGCTGGTGTTGGTGGGCCAGCGATTGTCGGATCTCAAGAAGGCGGTGGCACGGGAGATGTTTTCCCTCTGGGGGCTTTCCTCGCTCCAGGATGAGGAAGCCGGTGACGTGATGAGTACCATCGAAACGATCATCGAGCGCATCGGGCTCGAGTTGGGATCGTGCGCGGCCTGCCCCGGTTCAAAAACAATGCGTTGAAAGGATGGCGATCATGAACGACAGGACCAGGCTGAAAACCTTGATACTAACGGTACTTCTGCTTGGCGCCCTGGTGGCGGCCGGTTGCTCGCGTTCCGACCGCAGTGCCGGGACGGGATCTGAAGCGGGCACCGGTGCAGCGTCCAAGACCGAAAGCGCGCCGGGGATCGACTTGGCCCCGGTCAGGGATTACAGCGTCCGTTACGCCAAAGCGATGCGGGCGGAAACGGAGCGGCTGCGGCGGCTGGCCGAGCGTTATCACGAACTGGCCAAGGCCGGCGGTTTCGATTACAAGAACCTTGCCGCGAACAAGGAAGTGGCCGAGATCCTCAAGGACGGCAAGCAGGCCTGGGTGGATGCCCACAACAACTATGAACTCAACGAGGGCATCGTGGCCGGCGTACCCTCGCTCAGCAAGTATGACGTCATCCTGGATGCCGGGACCCCCGGCAGCGAGGGCGGCGAGGACGTCGTCCCTTTCGACCTCAAGCTGCCCGACGGCCGCGTCCTGGCCAAGCCGGGTAACTTCTTCCACCACCTGTTGGAGCCCCTGCTCTGGGGCACGGAGAAGCAGGCCGTGGCCCTGGAGGCCGACCTGAACGGCGACGGCAAGGTCGAGTTCGGCGAGGTGCTGCCGGACGCCAACCTGTTCGTGGCCGCCGCCCGGGAAATGGATGACTACACGGCACAGATGACCGAAGCGATCGCCGGCTGGCAACCCACCCTGGACGAAGGGTTCACTGCCATGGTCACCATGATCCCCACCATGGACGAGTATTTCGAGAACTGGAAGTCGTCCCGATTCGTCTCGGGTTCCGCGGCGGAGGAGAATTCCTTCGTGGCCAACTCGCGCCTGGTCGACATCTATGGGATCCTGTCCGGTCTGAACTTCGTCTATGATGCCACCAGGCCGCTGGTCGCCGCCAAAGACGCCCAGCTCGACACCCAGGTCTCGGCCGGCTTCAAGGATCTGCGCTCCTACGTGGAAAACCTGCGGAAACAGGAAGAGGCCGGCAAGCGGTTCACCCCCGAGGAGGCCGACCGGTACGGTACGGAAGCGCAGGACATGGCGCAGGAACTCTCCGCCCTGGTGGCGCAGGTGGCGGTCAAGCTTGGGGTCCGGGTCGCGCAATGAAAAACTCGAACGGGACAGGGCCGCTCGGTTTTGCTTTCTTGTTCTCCCTGGTCGTCGCCCTGGCTTCGGGGTTCCTCCATTACGCCGGCGTGGCCGGACCGGGGGCCACCAGGTGGTTGCTCCTGCTGCACGTGGGTGGCGGCCTGGCGGGGTTGGCCGTGGCTCCGTTCTGGTTGAGCGCTCACCTCAGGAAATACCGCCAGGCCGGCGCCGGCCGGCGCAAGGGCACGGGCTTCGGCCTGGCCGCTTTCTTCGTCGCGGCGGGTCTGACGGGGCTCTTCCTGGGGCTGCCGTTCTTCCTCTCCCTGCTGGGGATCAACTGGTTCCCCCGCTGGTATACCGAGACCGCCGGCGCTTATACCGCGGTCCATTGGTGGAGGACCGCCCACCTGCTGGCCAGCCTGGCGGTGGCCGCCTGCCTGGGCCATCTTGGCATTCCCTGGCGAAGGGTGCGGCCGGCCTGGCGGCCCGTTTTCATAGGGGCCGCCCTCACCGCCGTGGCCGCCATCGCCCTGACGGCGGGATCCCGCCCCCACGTCGCGGCCAGCGTGCCGGTGGAGCAGGTGCCCTACTACTCGCTCCCCTGGGGACCCGACCCCTTCCAGCCGGGCAAGCTGACCACCGTGGACGGTCATTTTATTGACCCAGAACGCCTGCCGGCCGCGCGCATCTGCGCCGGCTGCCACCCGCGGGAGACGCGCGAGTGGGCCGCCTCGCTGCACAGCGTGACCGGCCCCGACCGGATCTACGAGACAGCCGCCCGGTTGAACGAGAAGATCGCCATCCGCAATCTCGGCACGGAAAAGGTCCGCTGGTGCGAGGCCTGTCACGAACCAGGCAAGCTGTTGACAGGCGGCACCAACCCGATCGTAACCGTCAAGCCGAGCGAGGCGGCGGCGGAAGGGACGTCCTGCGTCGTCTGTCATGGGGCCGTGCGGGCGACCGATGAGGGCAACGGCTCCCTGACCGTCGACCTGAGACATGTGGCAATAGATCCGACGGGCATCCGCCTGTCCCCGGCACGGCACGCGCGGGATATGGGCAGCCCCTTCTTCCGCGACATCCTGCGCAAGCAGGAGCTTTGCGGGGCCTGCCACGACGAGTTCCGGCCGATCCAGGTGGCCGGGAACGAGGAAATCCCCCTGCAGGAGACCTTCGAGCAATGGAAGAAGAGCAAGTACAAGGAGCGGGGCATCGGTTGCGTCGACTGCCACATGAACCAGGACCCCGCCGGGTTCATCAAGAAGCTGGGCGAGAGCGACGCCGTGCCGCCCCGGGGCCGCGTCTCCCACCGTTTCGTCGGCCCCAACACGCTGCTGGCCGATCCGGACAACCCCACCCTGACGTTCCTGCGCGGGGGATCAGCCCCGGCCGGCGTGGACGCGGCAACCTGGCGGCACGATCTGCGGGTGCAGAAACGCCTCGGTGAGGAGCTTCTGCGAGCCGCCGCCGGGCTGAAGATCGTGGAACCCCAAGTGCGGGACGGCGGCACGGTTTCATTCACCGTCGAGGTGGCCAACAAGGGGGCGGGACACAACTTGCCCACAGGTGCCCTGGACCAGAAACACATCTGGCTGGAGGTCAAGGTCGCGGCGGCCGGCGGCCAGGCCGTCTTCCACTCCGGCTGGTTCGAAGCGTCAACGGGAAGGCTGGACCCCGACGCCGTCCTGTACAGCAAGCGCCTCTACGGCAAGGACGGCCAGCCCCTGGCCCGCCACGAGCTGTTCTCGATCGCCAGGATGGAATGGACGCGCAAACCGATCGAAGCCGGGAAAATGGACCAGGTGTCCTATCGCTTCGCTACGCCGCCAGGCACGCGGGGCCCCCTGACCGTCACCGTGCGGCTCTGGTACCGGCCGGCATTCCCGGACATGATCGCGTATAACCTGAAGCTGAGCCAGAGCGTGCCGCCGGTGCTGATGGCGGAAGCCAGCCGGAAAATCCCGCTGGCCGGCATACCGGGAGGCGAAGGGCGGTGAGGGCGCGGCGCCGGTTGCCACCTGTCGAACTGGCCGTGATCCTCGCCACCCTGGCGGTGGTGCTCGCCACGCTCCTGGCCATGACTCCGGCTATGGCCCTGGCCAAATCACCACCCGTTGGCGCGGACCGGGCACGGGAGGCCGGCCCGGCCGCGACCGGTGAACGTTCGCCGTGGGCGGCCGGGCGTGCCATGCGCCAGGCGCTGCTGCGGGCGGAAAACGCGCTCCAGGACGGGGACGCGGCCGGTGCCGCCGCCGAGGTCGCCAAAGCGACCACTATATATCAAGAGGTTTTCTCCACCCCCTTCCATACCGCCGATCCGGGCCTGGCGGCCGAACTTGGGCAGGAGTTGGCCGCCGCCCGCACGGCGGTGGCGGCGGGCGACCGGGTGCGTTTGGCCTTCGCCCGCGGGCTGGTCTGGGGCATGTTGCTGGAAGGGGCCTTCCGGCAGGGGATGGCCCTCCTGGACGCCGGCGACCACCGGCAGGCCGAAGCCGCAGGACAGCCTGGCCGATCCCGTCGCGTCAGCTCTGACCGGGCTTGGCGGCGGGAGATCAGGGCAAGAGGGAGATCACATCGCCGCCATCCGCGGCGAGTTGCAGCGCGTCTACCTGGGTCGCCTGCGACGGTCCCTGGAGGAGGCGGGGACGGCCGGCGAACGGGGGTTCCGCACCCAGCAGGCCTTCTGGGCCGGCGCCAGCCTCGGGTATTATCGCATCCTGGCACCCGACCTGACCGCATCCCTGGGCGCCGGCGATGCCCGGGAACTCGCCGCCGCCTTCGAGGAGATGGCGGCCCTGGCGCGGCGAGGGCGGGATCCGGCCGGCAGCCTGGCCGCTATTGAGGAAAAGCTCCGCCTGTATTCGCCGGTCCGGTGGGACGAAGCCAGGGTGGCGGAGCGGATCGGGCTGCTCTACACCTTCCTAGGCCTGGCCGTCACCGAGTACAGGGACGCCGGGGTGGCCGGGGGCCGCGTCAGGGTGCCTATCGAATATCAGGAAGCCGTCAGCTTCATCCGGGAAGCCAAGGCCATCGTCGCCGAGCTTTATCCCTACCTCCACCGGCGTGACCCGGTGGGAGTGGCGGGCCTCTCCCGGCAGGTGGCCGGAGTCGAGGAACTGGCGCAGGGGAAAGCGCCCCTGGACAGGGTGGCCGCCGAAGTGGAGCGGTTGCGCCAAGCGGTGGCGGAGGTTTCCGGCGTCACTGTTAAACCGGCCCAGGGCGGGGCCGAGATGCTGTCCGCCGTCTCCCGTAACCTGGCACGGCTCACGGATCTGGTCGCCGCCGGGAACTATTCGGACGCGGAAAGCCTGCGCATGGAGAGCTACGCCCTGTTCGAGTCCGGACCGGAGGCCACCCTGCGCAACCGGGCGCCGGACCTGGCCGGCAAGCTGGAGGGCCTCTTCTGGGAAGGGTGGGGCAAGCAGGCAGGGCTGCGGCGGCTGATCGCCAGCCGGGCCGGCCGCGACGAGGTGGCCGCGACCGTCCACGAGATGGACGCGGGTCTGGCGGAGGCCGGGGAGGTGCTGGCCTGCCCGCAGACGGCTGTGGCCGTGGTGTTTCAGTCGATGAGCATCATCGTGCGGGAGGGACTGGAGGCGGTGTTGATCCTGGCCGCAGCGCTCGGTTACCTGGCCACGACCGGGCAGGCCCGGCTCCGGCGGCAGTTGTACATCGGCGTCCTGCTCGCCCTGCTGGGCACCGCGGTCACCTGGTGGCTCTCCGCGGCGGTGATCCGGATCTCCGGCGCCGGCCGGGAACTGATCGAGGGGATCACCGGGTTGCTCGCCGTGGCCGTGCTCTTCTTCGTCATCAACTGGCTCTTCAAGAAGGCCTACGTGGACGACTGGCTGGCCGAGGTGAAATCCCGCGCGCAGAGGGCCATCCGGATGGAATCCCCGCTGATCATGGTCGGCCTGGGGTTCATGGTCGTGTACAGGGAGGGCTTTGAAACCGTCCTCTTCTACCAGGCCTTGCTGACCGGAACCAACCTTGCTCCGGTGGTGATCGGGTTGGTCGCCGGCCTCGTGTTGATCGTGGCCGTCGCCTATCCACTGCTGGTCCTGAGGCGCCGTATCCCGGTCAAGCCTTTCTTCAAGGTCACCGGCATCCTGCTCCTGCTGCTGGCCTGCAAGTTCACCGGCAGCGGACTGCGGGAGCTGCAGGAGGCGGGGGTGCTGGGTTCCACCCCGCTGGCCGCGCTGCCAGCCTCGTTTTGGATGCAGGAACTGCTGGGCGTCTTCCCGACCTGGGAAACCTTCTCCGGCCAGGTCTTGCTGCTGCTCGCGTTCATGCTGAGCTGGGTGGTGGCCAGGCGGAGGCCGGTATTTATGTGCGCCGGGTCAGCAAATCCGCCGCGACATTGAACCCCATGGCCGCCAAACGCGGCGCGTGTCTGGCCTTGATCAGCACCTTGAGCAGGCTGGCCTGCCGGTCCTTGGCGTCGCAGAACTGGTCCAGGAAGGCCTCCCTCTCCCCCTCGCAGATCCGGTACAGGCAGGCGAAGCTGCTG
Source organism: Thermaerobacter marianensis (assembly GCA_020723785.1). Lineage (GTDB taxonomy): Bacteria > Bacillota > Sulfobacillia > DYIH01 > DYIH01 > DYIH01. Next base: position 1,235 of record DYIH01000083.1, on the reverse strand, counting down.
TTGGACGTCATCCGGTCCCACAGGAAACGATAGCGAAGCTGCTTCCGGTAGTAGGAAAGCAGCCGCGACCGCGCCTCGACCTCGGGGAAGAACCTCGTCAAGGCCCGGCGGTCGCCCGCCAGGTGGCGCGGGATGACCTCGGCGGCGACGAGGCCGGAGACGACGGCGCCCTTGATGCCGTCGGCGCTGAACGGGCCGCAGAAGCCGGCGGCGTCGCCGATGAGGAGGGCATGGTCGTCGTGGATACGCCTCAGCACGCCGCCGATGGGACAGTAGCCACCATAATTGAGCAGGGGTGCCGCGGCCGGGTCCCCCAGCCGTATGATGCCCCTGTCAACCAGGATGTCCACCAACCGGTCCAGGAGCCGCGCCTTCTCCGCGTCGGGGGAATAGGTGGCGAAGCCGACCCGGAACAGCTTTTTCCCGTCTATGAAGTTGGGGGCGATCCAGCCCCCGTACCCCAGCGAAAAGCTGCCGAACCACAGGTGGTAGACGGTCCGGTCGGGGGCGTCGCCCAGGCGGCAATCCCCCTCGTACATCCTTTCAAAGGCGAACAATAGCCGGCGGTTCCTGGACAGGGCCGGATTGGCCTGGGCAACGGCCGAGCGGACTCCGTCCGCCCCTACGACGAAGCGGCCGCGGACGATACCCTCCGCCCCGTTCGTCACGTAGCGGACCACCACGGGGTACGCGCTCCCGGGCTCGGTCGTGTATCCCGCCACAGCCGCATTGTTCAAGATCGTCACGTTTTCTCCGCACGTCCGGGCGAACTCCAGGAGCAACTCCGGCGTATTGGTCGAGTGGATCCAGGGGAAACGGGTCCTGGAGATGAAGTGTTGTTCGAAGGAGGGATCAAGGACGCAGATGGCCTCGATGCGGTTCGTCAGGTGCCGGTCCACGTCGACCAGCCCGCCGATCAGGTCCTTGGTCGTCACGGTGATCAGCCCGGTCGTCTGGGCATGGGCGTTGACGCGGGTTTTCTTCTCCAACACCAGCACGCGGAGGTGGCGCGGGAGCTTGAGGGCAAGGGTGAGGCCGGCAAAACCGGCGCCGGCGATGATGACGTCATAGGGCTGGGTGGTGGCCATACCGGGAACATTGGCTACCCTTCATCCCAATCCTTCTCCGGCGCGGGCGGCCGCCTGAGACTCGTGTCCGGGAACCCCTACGTCCCCGCCCCGCCGCCGGCCTGACGCACCGCCGCGTCCACCTCGGCGACCACCCCCTCGATGACG
>DYIH01000082.1 GCA_020723785.1 Thermaerobacter marianensis | reverse complement strand
TTCCTCGCTCCTCGGCGCCTCGCACCCCGCGCACTACCAGACGTAGCACAGAACCTCGCCCCCGACGCCTTCCTTCCGGGCCTGCTTATCAGTAAGGACGCCTTTCGGCGTGGTCAGGATGGCGACCCCCAGGCCGCCGAGAACCCGCGGCAACCGATCTTTACTGGAATAGACCCGCAGGCCGGGCTTGGAGACCCGCCGGAGTCCGATGATCACCCGCTCACGGTTGGGCCCGTATTTCATGAAAATTCGGATCTTGCCCTGCCTGCCGTCTTCGATCCACTGATAATCACGGATGAAGCCTTCCTGTTTCAGGATCTCGGCAATGGCCCGCTTGATCTTCGAGCCGGGCACCTCGACCTGATCGCGGAAGACGATGTTGGCATTGCGGATACGCGTCAACATATCGGCAATTGGATCGGTCATCGCCAAGGCTACCCCTCCTTCTTTCCACCCCACCGGACCTACGGGCCCGGCGGGACCCCGGTGTTTCGCCGGCCCTGCCTGTCACCAGCTGGCCTTCTTGATGCCGGGGATCTGCCCCCGATGGGCCAACTGTCGGAAACACAGGCGGCAGAGGGCAAACTTTCTCATGTAACCGCGGGGGCGCCCGCAACGCTGGCAACGGTTGCGCCGGCGCACATCAAACCTGGGCTCCCGTTTCGCCTTTTCCATCATCGCTTTCCGGGCCATCCGACTTCCCCCTAACGCTGGGCCTGGGCGCGGAATGGCATGCCCATGAGCCGCAACAATTCCCTGGCTTCCTCGTCTGATTTCGCCGTCGTGACGATCGTGATGTCCATCCCCCGGATTTTGTCGACCTTGTCGTAGTCGATCTCCGGGAAGACGAGCTGCTCCTTCAAACCGAAGGTATAATTACCGCGCCCGTCAAAGGCGTTCGGCGAGACACCGCGGAAGTCGCGCACCCGCGGCAGGGCCAGGTTGAACAGCCGTTCCAGGAAGTCGTACATCCGCTGGCCGCGCAACGTCACCTTGGCGCCGATGGCCATACCGGCACGCACCTTGAAGGCGGCGATGGACTTCTTGGCGCGCGTGACCAATGGCTTCTGCCCGCTGATGACGGTCAGGTCGTTGACGGCGGCATCCAGGGCCTTGGGGTTCTGGGTGGCTTCACCGACCCCCATGCTGATGATGACCTTTTCAACCTTCGGAACCTCCATGACGTTCCGATACCCAAACGCCTTCTGGAGGGCCGGGATGACCTCTTTCTGGTAACGTTCGCGCATACCGGCCATTAGCCCTCGATGACCTCCCCGCACTTGCGGCAGACCCGCGCCTTACGCCCGTCCGTCAGGAACTTGTGCCCCACCCGCGTGGGCTTGCCGCAGCTGCGGCAGACGAGCATCACGTTGGACGCGTGAATGGGTGCCTCTTCCTCCACGATGCCGCCCTGCATGACCTTCTTGGTCGGCCGGCGGTGCTTCTTCACGCGGTTGACCCCTTCGACCACGACCCGGCGGGCCTCAGGCAGCACGCGCACGATCTTGCCCTTCTTCCCCTTGTCCTTGCCGGCGATCACCAGGACGGTATCCCCGGTCTTGACCTTCAGCTTGACGCTGGACATCCTGCCACCTCCTCGCCCGGCGATCACAGCACTTCCGGAGCCAGGGAGATGATGCGCATGAACTCCTTCTCGCGCAGTTCCCGGGCCACGGGGCCGAAGATGCGGGTGCCGCGGGGCTCCTTCTCGTCGCGCAATACGACGGCCGCATTCTCGTCGAACTTGATGTAGGAACCGTCCTCGCGCCGCATCCCATGGCGGGACCGGACGACCACCGCCCGGACCACGTCGCCCTTCTTGACCATCCCGCCGGGCGCCGCATCCTTGACGGAACAAACCACGACGTCGCCGATATCGGCGTAACGCTTCTTCGACGCGCCGAGGACGCGGATAACCATCAGTTCCCGGGCACCGGTATTATCTGCCACGTTCAATCTGGTCTGAACCTGGATCATCGCTGCATCCTCCCCGACACCCGCCGGATCGGCGATCAGGCGGGAGCCCCGAACTTCTACCGGGCCTTCTCGACGATCTCGACCACGCGCCAGCGCTTGTCTTTGGAAAGAGGCCGGGTCTCCATCATCCGCACCCGGTCCCCGACGCGGCATTCGTTGTTCTCATCGTGGGCCTTGAACTTCCGGGTACGCCGGATGCGCCGTCCGTACAGCGGATGGGCCCGCATCGTCTCCACAGCCACGACGACGGTCTTTTGCATCTTGTCGCTGACGACGGTGCCCACCAGCACCTTGCGCCTGTTGCGTTCCACCTTCGGCCACCCTCCTGCTTAAACCCCACCGGGTCTGGGGACCTGGCGGGGACCCCGTTTATCGCTCCCCGATACCGAGTTCCCGCTGCCTCTGGATCGTCCGGATGCGGGCGATGTCCCTGCGCACGTGGCGGATCCGCATCGGGTTCTCCACCTGGCCGACGACGTTTTGGAAGCGCAGGTTGAACAGCTCCTCTTCCAGTTCGCGCAGCTTGCCGGCCAGTTCGTTATCGGACAGCGCCGTCAGTTCTTTAGCCTTCACCGGCCTCACCACCTGTCGCGGCGGCCGCTTCCTCCGCCTGCTGCTCCGTCCGGGTCACGAACCTCGTCTTGATCGGCAGCTTGTGGGCCGCCAGCCGCATCGCCTCCCGGGCGATGTCCTCGGCCACCCCGCCAAGTTCGAACATGATCCGGCCCGGCTTGACGACGGCCACCCAGTACTCCGGCGACCCCTTGCCGCTACCCATGCGCGTTTCGGCCGGCTTCTTGGTATAGGGCTTATCCGGGAAAATCTTGATCCAGACCTTGCCCCCGCGCCGGATGAAGCGCGTCATCGCCACGCGCGCCGCCTCGATCTGCCGGTCGGTGATCCAGGCCGGCTCCAGTGCCTGCAACCCGTATTCGCCGAAGGTGATGCGGTTGCCGCGGTCGGCCGCACCCTTCATGCGGCCCCGGTGTTGCTTTCGATACTTCACCCGCCTGGGCATCAACATGGTCACTCGCCCCCCCCGGCGGACGCAGCAGGCTCTTTCTCTGCCTGCCGGGGCACGGCGGGCTGCTGCTGATCTTCGCGCGGAGCCGCCGGCAGCACCTCGCCGCGGTTGATCCAGCACTTGACGCCGATCTGCCCGTATGTCGTAAACGCCTCGGCAAACCCGTAATCCACATCGGCCCGGAAGGTATGAAGGGGAACCGACCCTTCCGCCGACCACTCGGTCCGGGAGAGCTCCGCCCCGCCAAGACGGCCGGACACCATGATCTTGCACCCCTTGGCTCCCGAGCGCATCGTCCTGGTGACAGCCTGCTTCATGGCCCGCCGGAAGGCGATGCGCTTTTCCAGCTGGGCGGCGACGCTTTCCGCCACAAGCTGGGCGTCCAGTTCGGGGATCTTGACCTCCAGGATGTTCAGGGACACCTGCCGCCCGGTGCGCTTCTCCAACTCACGGCGCAGCTGCTCAACCCCGGCGCCGCCGCGGCCGATGACCATACCCGGCTTGGCGGCATAGATGTTGACCGTGATCCGGTTCGCCGCCCGCTCGATCTCGATGCGGGAGATGCCCGCGTCGTAGAGCCGTTTCTTGATGTAATCCCGCAGGGCGATGTCCTCATGGAGCAGCTCGGAAAAATTCTTCCGGGCGTACCAGCGGGAATCCCAGCCCTTGATGATCCCGATCCGCAACCCCTTCGGGTGCACCTTCTGCCCCATGGCTCAACCCTCCCCCCTCTTTGACGCCTCATCAGGCCTGCGGGCCTGATGGGAGCCTCGATCTTCCCGCTCTTGCAGCACCACGGTCACGTGGCTCGTGCGCTTCAGTATCGGAAACGCCTGGCCACGCATCTCGGGCCGGATCCGCTTGAACCTGGGGCCCTCGTCGACGAAGGCGCGCGCCACGAAGAGCCGGTCCTCGTCCATCTCGTAGTTGTGGGTGGCATTGGCGACCGCCGAGCGGATCAGTTTTTCCACCACGCGCGAGGCCCGCTTGGGGACAAACCGTAGGACCCCAATGGCATCCTTCACCGGCTTGCCCCGGACGAGGTCGATGACGATGCGCACCTTGCGCGGGGCGATCCGCACATAGCGGGCCTGCGCGCGGGCTTCTCTCCGAGCCTTGGTCTCCATCTGGTCGGCATCCTCCTACACGAACGAGACCTTCGATTTCCGGTTATTTGAGGGCTGTCGACCTTTCGGTATGATGGCCGTGGCCCTTGAAGGTACGGGTGGGCGCAAATTCTCCCAGCTTGTGTCCCACCAGTTCCTCCGTGATATAAACCGGGACGTGTTTGCGGCCGTCATGGACCGCGATCGTGTGACCAACCATCTCCGGAACGATGGTGCAGTTCCGTGCCCAGGTCTTGATCACGCGCTTCTCGCCGGTTTTGTTCATGCCCGTGATCTTTTTCAATAAGTTCTCATCCACGTATGGCCCTTTTTTCAGAGAGCGGCCCATGCTTTCGACGACCCCCCGCCATCCAACCGTATCGCCCTACGCCTTGTGGCGCGACCTCACTATGAAGCGATCGGACTTGTTCTTGCGCTTCCTGGTCTTCTTGCCGAGGGCCGGCTTGCCCCACGGCGTGAGCGGCTGCTTGCGGCCGATGGGTGCCCGGCCCTCACCACCGCCGTGGGGGTGGTCAACCGGGTTCATCACCGACCCGCGCACCGTCGGGCGCCATCCCTTCCAGCGGTTCCGGCCTGCCTTGCCGATGACCACGTTCTCGTGGTCCACGTTGCCGACCTGGCCGACCGTGGCCTTGCAGTTCAGGTGCACCATGCGCACCTCGCCGGAAGGGAGGCGTATCTGCGCGTAGTCGCCTTCCTTGGCCACCAGTTGGGCCTCGACCCCAGCCGACCGGGCGAGCTGGCCGCCCCTCCCGGGGTGGAGTTCGACGTTGTGGACCACGGTGCCGGTGGGGATGCTGCGCAAGGGCAACGCATTCCCCGGCTTGATGTCGGCCTCGGGGCCGGACACGACCCGATCCCCGACCCGCAGCCCGAGGGGAGCCAGGATGTAACGCTTTTCCCCATCCACGTAATGCAGGAGCGCGATATGGGCCGACCGGTTGGGATCATACTCGATCGTGGCCACCCTGGCCGGAATCCCGTCCTTGTCGCGCTTGAAGTCGATCCGGCGGTACAGGCGCTTGTGCCCGCCGCCGTGATGGCGCGTCGTGATACGGCCCTGCTGGTTGCGGCCCGCATGCTTCTTGAGCGGCTCCAGCAGCGACCGCTCCGGCTCGGCGGCGGTGATCTCGCTGAAGTCCAGGACCGTCATCTGACGGCGGCCCGGGGTTATAGGCCTGAAGGTTTTAACCGGCACAGCCCTTCCTCCTCGCTCGGCTCCTAGACAACGGCTAACGAAGACCCTCGAAGAACTCGATGCGCTGTCCCTCTTCGAGGGTGACGATCGCCTTTTTCCAGTCGGGCTTGCGCCCGAGGTGGACGCCCACCCGGCGCTCCTTGCCGGGCACGTTCATGGTGTGCACCGAGCGGACCTTGACATTGAAAATCTCCTGCACGGCCTGCTTGATCTGTGTCTTGTTGGCCCGCGGGTCAACGGCGAAGGTGTACTTGCCGTTGGCCGTGGCGGCCATGCTCAACTCCGTGATCACCGGGCGCAGGATGACCTGCCGGGCATTCATCGCCCCAGCACCTCCTCGACCCGCTCAACCGCCTCGCGGGTGAGCACCACGTTGTCGTGGTTCAACACCTGGTAGACGTTGAGGTCCGCCGCCGCCATGGCGTCGACTCCCGGAATGTTGCGGGCCGACTTGTACACGGCCGGATCGTGGCCGGCGGTGACGATCAAAGCCTTGCCGTCCACCTGCAGGTTGGACAGCACGGCCGCCATCTCACGCGTGCGGGGCTGCTCGAAGCCCAGCCGGTCCAGCACCCGGATGCCGCCCGACAGGAGCTTGGCGGATAGGGCGCTCTTCAGCGCGTTGCGCCGCGCTTTCCGGGGCATGGTGTAGCCGTAATCCCGCGGTTGCGGTCCGAAGACGGTGGCGCCGCCCTTCCAGTGGGGCGCCCGGATGCTCCCCTGGCGCGCCCGGCCGGTGCCCTTCTGGCGCCACGGCTTGCGCCCGCCGCCACGGACGAGAGACCGGGTCTTGGTGGCGACGGTGCCCTGCCGCTGGTTGGCCAGGTACATGACCACCGCGGCGTGGAGCAGATCATCGTTGACCGGCACGGCGAACACGTCGTCCGCCAGATCCACCTCGCCGACCGTCTCCCCCTGCATGTTGTACAACGCGACCTTCGGCATCGCCTCATCCCCTCGCATTCACACCCCCAACGCGTCTTCAACGCGTCGGGGACCCCGCTCTTCAAACCCCAGTGCGTCTTCAACGCGTCGGGGACCCCGCTTTTGTGGAAGAACGGATGGTCAGGAACGCGCCTCTCGGGCCCGGAACCGCGCCCTTGATGAGCAACAGGTTGCGTTCGGTATCCACCCGTACCAGTTCCAAACCCTGCACCGTGACCCTTTCCCCGCCCATGCGCCCGGGCATCTTCTTGCCCTTGAACACGCGGGAGACGTGAGTCGCGGCCCCGAGGGTACCCACGCCCCTGTGGTACTTGGAACCGTGGCTCATGGGTCCCCGCCGCTGGTTGTGCCGCTTGATCACGCCGGCGTATCCCTTGCCGCGGCTGGTTCCCGTCACATCCACCAGTTCGCCGGGTTGAAAGACGTCCACCCTGATCTCCTGGCCGACGTGATACGCGCCGGCGTCGGACACCCGGAACTCCCTCAGGAGCCTGCGCGGGGTAACGCCCGCCTTCTTGAAGTGCCCGCCGAGGGGGCGATTGACACGGTTCGCCTTGACGGATCCGAACCCGACCTGAAGGGCCTCATAGCCATCGGTGGGCAGCGTCTTCTTCTGCACCACGACGCACGGTCCGGCCTCCACCACGGTGACAGGCAGAAGGCGCCCGTGGGCGTCAAAGACCTGGGTCATACCGATCTTCCTACCGAGTATCCCTTTCACGGCAAGCAACCTCCGGTTGAGGCCGTTGGCGCTCCCACGCGTCAATCACGACACCTTCTGGCGTCATGGTTGACACTCCACGGATCGCCTCGGCCCTACAGCTTGATTTCGATGTCCACCCCGGCGGGCAGGTCCAGACGCATCAGAGCGTCCACCGTCTTGGGCGTCGGCTCCAGGATGTCGATCAGCCGCTTGTGGGTGCGCATCTCGAACTGCTCCCGGATATCCTTCTCGCCGTTGG
>DYIH01000081.1:5392-7290 GCA_020723785.1 Thermaerobacter marianensis | reverse complement strand
ATCGAGGAGTCCCTGGTCCTCCAGGCCAAGAACCAGAAAACGGCTTCCGAAGTGCGGCGCGCCGCCCTGGAGGTCGCTCGGAACCTGAATACCCTGGACTTTGCCGCGAAGCGCGCCCTCGTCCGGCAGCTGGTGCGTTCCGTGGTCGTCTCGGGCCGGCCGCGTCAAGGGCTGCGCGTCATCGTGCACGCGGCGGTGCCCGGTCTCGTCCTCGACGCGCTCTCGGGAGGTGGGGCTTGCCACTCCGTCCTCGCGCCGGTGCCCTATTGACATATGTAATCCATCACCTGATGCGCAGCTACTGGTATATGCAGAACAGCTCCGACCATGACGGCCTGTTCTACCGGATATTCCTGGTACGGCGCAAGCCGGGGATACGTTTCGAGGGGCGCGTCCACGAGCGGCTGGTCGGCCTGGGGTCGAACATCCTCGACTCGGGCTTGCATTATGTCCACTACGGCTATGCCAAGCCGCAGCGGGAGGTCTTCCGACGCTGGCTCCACTACGCCCGGCTGGAGGGGATCGAGCACGTCTACAAGGGGGTCGACCCGGACCACATCCTCGACGACCGCCCGCTCCACCCGTTCACCCGGGACCACCCGCCGGTGATCGCCGGCTACATCGAGCGGCGGGCGGCGGAACTGGCCGCCCAAGGCAACGAGCTGTTCAGGAAACCCTGCTGACACCGGGAGTTGATCCAGTTGGACGTGACCATCGTCGGCCCGCACCTGGACGCCTCCGGCTACGCCTACCACACCCGCACCATCGCCTTGTGGCTGCACCGGCTGGGCGTCAGGGTCCGGCTTGAACCGGTGCCGTGGGGGTCGGCTCAGATCACGCCGCCCGAGGCGGAGATGGCCATCCTGGAGCAGATGCGCAGGAACCCGCCAGCCTGCGGGCCGGTGCTTTACATCACCGTGGCCAACACCTTCCGGAAGCACCAGGACCGCCCGAGCATCGGCTGGACCATGCTGGAAACCGACCGCATCCCCCTGTTCTGGGCCGATCTCTGCAACGCCATGGACGAGGTGTGGGTGCCGACGGAGTTCAACCGCGAGACGTTCGCCCTGAGCGGTGTCGAACCGGCCAAGCTGCACGTGGTGCCCCTGGGGACCGACCCGGACCGCGTCGACCTGGCGGTCGGGGTGGTGCCCGTGGCCAACCTGGAGTGGATCCCGCGGAAGGGATACGACATCCTCCTTCGGGCCTATCTGGAGGAGTTCTCCTGGAACGAGGACGTATCGTTGACCATCAAGGGCTACAACAACTCGGCCTACGATCCCGAGGGGCGGGCCATCCGGGAGGAGATCATGCGCGTCGGCGAGTCGATCGGCAGGCCGGACCTGCCCAAGATCATCCTCCTCTCGCGGGTGATCCCACCGTGGCAGGTGCCCTCCCTCTACCGGGCCGCCGACTGCTACGTGCTGCCGACGCGGGGCGAGGGCTGGAACCACCCGGCCCTCGAGGCCTCGGCCTGCGGCGTGCCGGTGATCACCACCGCCTGGTCAGGGCACCTGACCTTCCTCAACGAGGCCAACAGCTACCTGATCCCGATCCAGGGCCTGGAACCGGTGCCGCAGTTCGGCGTCCCCAACGACGCTGTCTACGCCGGTTCCCACTGGGCCGTGCCGAGCTTGATCGAGACCCGCCGCCTGATGCGGCGCGTCTTCACGCACCGGGAGGAGGCGCGGGCCAAGGCCCGGCGGGCCCGGAGCGAAATAATCGACAACTGGACCTGGGAAAAGAGCGCCCGGCAGGTGCTGGAGCGCCTGTCTCGATGGTGAGGTGAGAGAGACGTGGACTGGAAGCCCAGGGTGGCCCGGGAAGATCGTGGTGACCATTGGGCCGTCATCGATTACGTCACCCCCACGGGAGCGAGGCAGGCCCTGACCGGACAA
>DYIH01000081.1:4704-5382 GCA_020723785.1 Thermaerobacter marianensis | reverse complement strand
TCCGTCCCGCCGCCGGCCAACGGCCGGGTGCCGCGTCAGGCGTCGGTTTCCAGCCGGGTGGGCATGGTCGTCCCCTCATGGGACCGCCCCTGCGGCGTCGGCGAATACGCGCGAGCCCTGGTCGAAGGTTTTCAGCAGATCGGGCACAGGGTACACGTGCTGGCGGGTGACGTGGACTACGCTCCCAACCTGGCCGTGAACCGCAAGCTCAAGGTCGTACATTTCCAGTATGAATATAGTTTATATGAACCACACCGCCTGCGGCCGGTCCTGAACGCGCTCATGAGATCCGGCGTCCGCCTGGCGGCCACCGTGCACTCCTTTCTCGACGGGTCGCAGCACAACGAACTGCTCAAGGAGTTCTTCTCACTGATGATCGTCCACGGGGAGGGGCTGGCCCAGGCCCTGGTCCATGCCGGCGTGCCGCCCAAACGAGTCCACGTCCTGCCCATGGGCATGCGACTGCATCCCCTGCCCGACCGGACCGCCGTGCGTGCGGAGTTGGGAGTGGGGGACGAGGTCGCCCTGGGTTTCTTCGGCTTCGTCTACCCGCAAAAGGGGATCGACCAACTGGCCCTGGCGGTGCGCGATTTGCGCGGCATATATCAGGGGCTGCGCTGCTTCCTTTTCGCCAACCCGGCGCCCAACCCCACGTCCCAGGCGACGTACGATCACCTG
>DYIH01000081.1:0-4694 GCA_020723785.1 Thermaerobacter marianensis | reverse complement strand
CTGCGCGCTTTCCTCGACGCCCAGCAGCTATGGGAGGGAATCACCCTGCGCACCGGTTACCGGCCTGAGGCGGAGGTGGTCAAGTACCTCCACGCCATGGACGTCAACGTCCTGCCGTACCAGGACTACCCCGCCCGCCAGATCTCCGCCGCCGTCCGCACGGTGATGGCGGCTCAGCGCCCGGTGATCACCAGCGACACGTTCCCCTTCTCCGACTTGCGGGGGGAGGTGTACAAACTTGCCGATCCCACGGCTCGCGGAATCGTCGCAGGTGTCCGGGCGGTGCTCGGCGACCCCGTGCTCCAGGCCGCGATGATACGTGACATCCGACGCTACGCCGAGGAGAACAACTGGGTGCGCACCGCCGCGCGGCACCTGGCCCTTTACGACGCGATCCTGGCGTGAGGCCGACCATACCGATCGAAACAGCTTCAACAGGTTGTGCCCCGCAATGCCTCGCGCTGCTTCCAGTCCTTCGTGGTGCTTCGGCCCGGGCCGCGTCCTTCTTGGGGGGTAGCCCCCCGCCGCCATGGGTGGTGAAGTACTTCACTTCTTAAAAACCCTTGTTTTTCAAGGGTTTCATTAGCGTGAAGTACTTCACTTAGCTCAACGCTGTCGCACCTGGGTTTTTGGTCAGTGAAGTACTTCACCCCCCACGGGCCGGAGGTGATGACGAATCCCCGCCGGCCGCCATACCGATCGAAGCCGTTCTGCCTTGGTGCAACGGTTCGCCGTGTCCCCTGAAACATTGAGCGGGTAGCCGATCGGGAGGATCGTGCGAATTCGTGGCATCCTACCGTGTCCCCTGAAACATTAAGCGGTTCATACCATATAACGGTCGGGGTGTTCGGGGTGATGCATGGTGAAGGCGGTGATCCTGGCGGCCGGCGGCGGGTCGCACCTGCGGCCCGCGCCGTTGCACATCCCCAAGGCCCTGGTCCCGGTGGCCAACCGCCCCGTCGTCGCCCACGTGCTGGACGCGCTGCGGACCGCGGGGATCACCGAGGTCGCGGTGGTGGTGGAGAACCATGACGGCCCCCTGGCCCGCTGGCCCGGCTGGCGGCGCCAAGCCGACCTGAAGGTGACCTTCCTGGAACAGTCCCTGCCCCTGGGGATCGCCCACGCGGTGCGGATGGGCGAGCGCTTCGTCGGCACCGAGACCTTCCTGGTGATGACCGGCGACTGCCTGCTGGACGGTTCCCTGGCCGATTTCGTCGACCGCCACCGGGCCGAGCGGCCCGCGGCCTCGGTGCTCCTGGCCCGCACCGATCACCCCGGTGACTTCGGCGTGGTCCAGGTCCGGAACGAACAGGTCACCCAGGTGTTGGAGAAGCCCCAGCGGCCCGCCGGCGACCTGGTCCTGGCCGGCGCCTATATCTTCGACCATCGCATCTTCGGCGTCATCGACGTCATCCGCCCGTCCCCCCGCAACGAGCTGGAACTGACCGGCGCCATCCAGACGCTGATCGAACGCGGGCTGGCCGTGCGCGGACAGGTTTTCGACGGGTTCTGGCGCGACGCCGGCCGGCCGGAGGACATCCTGGCGGCCAATGTCCACTGGCTCGACCGGCTGGAGGGGACGGTGCGCGGCCAGGTGACCCGCACCCGGATGGAAGGGCGGGTGGCCGTCGGGGAGCGGGCGCGGGTGATGAACAGCACCATCTTGGGGCCGGCCGTCATCGGCGACGGCAGCGCCGTGATCAACGCCTGGATCGGCCCCTACACCGCCCTCGGCGAGCACGTGGTCGTCGAGGACGCCGAGGTCGAGCGCAGCGTCATCTTGGACAACTGCCGGATCAAGGGCGCCGGCCGCCTGGAGGGCTGCCTGATCGGGGCCGGCAGCCGCGTCGGGCGCCGGGCCGGCCGTCCCCAGGCCCACCGGCTGGTGCTGGGGGAAGGGAACGAGATCGAGGTGGGCTAGGTGCGCATCGCCTTCTACTTCGCGGAAACCTTCGACTGGAACGACGAAGACCTGGAGGGGGCGGGACTGGGCGGCGCCGAGACGGCCCTGGTCCACCTGTCCCGCGCCATGGCCCGGGCCGGCCAGGAGGTGACCGTCTTCAACCGCACCACCCGTCCGGGGCGCTTCCACGGCGTGAACTATCGCCCCGCCGGCAGCCTCCGGCCCGATGAACCGTGGGACGTCCTGATCGGGATGTCGTACATCCCGGGGCTGGCGGACGTCCCGGCTCGCATCAAGATCCACCTGTCCATGGCGGACAGTGAGTCGTGGGTGCGCAGCTACCGCGAGGTGGTTCCCCGGGTCCGGGCCGTCTTCACCCTGAGCCCCCACCACACCCGCATCATCGTCGAACGGTTCGGCGTCGATCCGGGGCGCATCGTCACCACCCGGCTCGGCGTCGACCCGGCCGACTACGCCGACACCCCGCCGAAGGTGCCCGGCCGGCTCATCTACTGCTCCGTGCCGGATTGCGGCATGGGCTGCCTGGCCCCGGTCTTCCGCCTGGTGCGGCGGCGGGTGCCGTCGGCCACGCTGGTGGTGACGGGAGACTCGACGCTCTGGGGGCGCTCCGACCCGGGGACCGCGCCGTACCGGGAGGCCCTGGCGGGCCTGCCGGGGGTGAGCTTCCTCGGCAAGGTGCCGCGGGCCGAACTGATCCGCCACCAAAAGGCCGCCGAGATCCACCTCTACCCATGCGTCTGCAATGAACTCTTCTGCCTGTCGTCCATCGAGTGCCAGGCGGCGGGCGCGCCGACGGCGGCCTTCGCCGTCGGGGCGTTGGAGACGACGGTGGCCGACGGCGAGACCGGCATCCTCGTCCGCCGCCCGCCCGAGGACCCGCGGGCGGTGGCCGAACTGGCCGCACAGGTCGCCGCCCTGCTCCTGGACAGGGGGCGGCTCGCCCGCATGGCGGCAGCCGCCCGCCGGCGAGCGCTGGACGCCTTCACCTACGACCGCGTTGTCGCCGAATGGCTGGATCTGTTTCGCGCGTGGGGAGGATAGGCGATGGAGAGAGGAGAATGGCAGGGGCGGGTGCGGATGCCATGGACCGCCAAGCGCCCGTGGCGCCCCGCCCCCGACAACCAAGGGATGGAGGTCGTGCCGATCCCCGGGCGCCCCCCCGCCGACCCGGTCCCCGGCTTGGTCTCTATCATCGTCATCGCCCACGGCCACCGTGACCTGAGCGAGCGGTGCGTGGACAGCGTCCTGCGCCACACCCGGCCGTCCCACGAACTGATCCTGGTGGACAACGGCTCCTCCGACGGGACGGGCGCGTTCTTCGCCGACGTGGCCCGGCGGCACCGACACGTTCGCTGCCTGGCCCTGGAGCGCAACCACGGCGTCTACGCTCGCACCTTCGGCATGCAGTTGGCGCGGGGCGAATTCCTATGCTGGCTGGACAACGATGTGGAGGTGGGGGAGGGTTGGCTGGAGCCGCTGCTGGCGGCCCTGGCCGACCCGGCGGTGGGCGGCGCCGGCAACGAGGGGGTGGCTCTGACGCCCGACTGGCAGCACCGCTTCCACACCGCGGGATGGCCGCCGGAACAGGCCGCCGGGCGGCGGGTCGACATCCTCGTCAGCTATTGCGTCCTCTTCCGCAACCTGGTCCACCACATCGGTTTCCTGGACCCCGGCTTCCACCCGTTCTGGAACGAGGAGGCCGACTACTCCCTGCGGGTCAAGCTCCTGGGCTACCGGCTGGTGGTGGCGCCGACCAACGTCGTCCACCACGCCCACGGCACCGGCCTCCGACTCCTCCCCGACCGGGACGCCCACATCGCGCGGATGAACCAACGGCTCATCGCCAAGTGGGACCCCTTCAAGGAGCGGGTGCTGGAGGTGTTTCAGGCCGTTCCGGAATAATCGGCGCAGGCGGATCGGTGAGGCTCCACGGGGGCACCCGTCCCGCCCGTCCCGCATATGCTGTCCACGGAAGAGACGAGCCGTCGGGGGGCGAGCGCGGTGCCTGGTCACGCCGGGAAGGTCGGCATCTTCCTCACCACCTTCAACTTCTTGGACAAGACCCGCGCCTGCCTGGCCAGCTTCCGCCGGGCCACGGGCTACCCCTGTGAGCTGGTGGCGGTCGACAACCATTCCACCGACGGCACCCTGGATTTCCTGCGCCACGAGGGGGTGGAGGTCATCGCCAACGCGGCGGAGGTCTCCCTGACCCAGGCTTTAAACCAGGGCATCCAGCGTTTCATCTCCGATCCGGAAGTGCGGTTCATCGCCTGGATCCACAACGACATGCGCTTTTTCCCGGGCTGGTTGGAGAACCTGGTCCGGGTCGTCCTGCGCCCGGAGATGGGGAAACTGGCGCCGTGGAACGTCAGCGGCGACCCGGCCCGGTACGACGATGCCTGGGCGGCTCGCTTCATGGCCGAGCACCGCGACGAGTTCCATCCGGGAAACAACTGTCCCTGGATCATGCGGCGGGAGGTCGTCGAGCGGGTGGGGCTGTTCGACGAGCGGTTCATCAAGTGCGGCGGCTGGGAGGACTGGGACTACAACAACCGCGTCATCGATTGCGGCTACCAGGTGGGGACCACGGGCGCCAGCGTGATCTGGCACGAGGGCATGGGCACGCGCAACTTCGTCGACAACAGCGACGCCTGCCAGCACAACGCCACCGTGTACGTGTCCAAATGGGGCGGCCGGCAGCCGATCTAAACCTTGGATCGGTTAAAGGGGACACGGTAGGATATGGCGCCAAGGCGCACCGGCACCGATT
>DYIH01000080.1 GCA_020723785.1 Thermaerobacter marianensis | reverse complement strand
CCTCCCCAGGATGATGATGGGAAGCGTCGGCACCGCCGCCCCGGCCAACAGCACCTTGCCGCTCACGGCTCGCACCCCCTCACCTTCTACCCGCCAGCCGGTTGTAGATGACAGCGAACAACCATCCCAACGCATAGCTCCCGGCAAGGCCGCGACCGTCCCCACCAAGGTCCTGCCCGCACCGATCTCCGGCTTGAACACCGCGTCCAGGCTCACCGCGTGGAAGAGGCCGTTCCATCCCGTTCACCCCCTTCCGGTTAGTCTATCCACGTTCTTTTTACCAACAACCTATGTAGATATTATGGAGGCCGCAGGGAAGGAGCGGCTTTCGTTGAACCCCAACAATGAGAAGCCTGGCGCCCCTGCTCGCGGAGGCCCTGTGAATGAAACTGCGTCGCGTGCCCATCGACACCTACAGGGAAAACGTGGCCTTCATGAGGCGGGACTGCCCGCTCTGCCGTTCCCAGGGCTTCCGCGCCTTGTCCAAGGTGCGCGTAAGCGTCGGCGGACGGGAACTCACCGCCGTCCTCAACATCTCAGACCTGCCCCTCGTCGGCCATGACGAGATCGGCCTCTGCCTCTACGCCTTCGACAAGCTCGGCCTGCCGGAGGGCACGGAGGTCGAGGTCTCCCATCCCAGGCCGACCTACTCGGTGCAGCACATCAAGGACAAGCTGGCGGGCAGGCGCCTCACGCCTGCGCAGTTCGACGAGATCGTCGCCGACATCGTCCACGACCGCTACTCCAAGGTCGAGTTGACGTCCTTCGTCATCGCCTGCGCCTCGAACCGCCTCGATACGGACGAAATCATCGCCCTGACGCGTTCCATGGCCCGGCACGGCCGCTCCCTCGACTGGCGGGCGCCGATGGTCGTCGACAAACACTGCATCGGCGGGCTGCCGGGGAACCGGACGACGATGATCGTCGTGCCCATCGTCGCAACCTACGGGCTGTGCATCCCCAAGACCAGTTCCCGCGCCATCACCTCGCCGGCCGGCACGGCCGATACCATGGAGGTGCTGGCCGACGTCAACCTCTCCTTCGAGGACATGCGGCGCGTCGTGGAAGGCGAACACGGCGTCATCGCCTGGGGCGGCGCCCTGGACCTGTCCCCGGCCGACGACGTCATCATCCAGGTGGAGCGCCCCCTGAGCATCGACTCCGAGGGGCAGATGATCGCATCCATCCTGTCCAAGAAGAAGGCGGCCGGGGCGACACACGTGCTGCTCGACGTGCCGGTGGGGCCGACGGCCAAGGTGAAGACCCGAAAGTACGCCGAACGCCTCAAAGTGCTGTTCGAGGCCGTGGGGAGCACCGTCGGCCTGGTTGTCAAGGTCGTGCTCACCGACGGCAGCCAGCCGGTCGGCAACGGCATCGGCCCCCTCCTGGAGGCGGAAGACGTGCTCCGCGTCCTGGAAAACGCCCCGGATGCGCCGCGGGACTTGAAGGAGAAAGCCATCTTCCTGGCCGGCCGGGTGCTGGAGTTCTCGCCGGAGATCGGAGCCGGGCAAGGTGAACGGATCGCGCGCGAGATACTGGAATCGGGCGGGGCGCTGGAACGGTTCAACCGCATCCGCCGGGCGCAGGGCTGGCGAGAGCCTCCCGCCAGGAGCCCCGTTTTCGCCGACATCAGGTCGGAGCGCTCCGGGATGGTCCGCGCCATCAACAACGAATTGATCGCCCAGACGGCCAAGCTCGCCGGCTCGCAGGCGGCTCCCCGCGCGGGGGTGCTGCTCCTTCGCAAGATCGGGGATCGCGTCGCCGGGGGCGAGCCGCTGTTCCGCATCTACGCCGAGCACGAGGCGGAACTCGGCTTCGCCACGGCATTCATCGCCGACGTCGGGAACCCGGTCACGGTCGGCTGAAACGGCGTATCGCGGCCACCGAATACGCGCCTTCACAGAATCAACTCAGGTAGTCCATAACCCGACCACTAACGGACCCCGTAATACAAGAGACAACCTAAAGAGCCTGCCGCACAACCTCGGTCGCGGAGCGATCGGTGGGGCCGCCAACCCCCAAGGAACGGTTGAAGTCCTCACCGGCAGGGGCGGGCCGGGCGCCGGGGGAGGCTCGCCCGGCCCAAACCGCATGCCTTCCCGCCAATCCGGCAATGCTATTTCACGATTGAGTTCGGGAAGGAGGGGGAAAGCGTGATCCACCAACAGGTCCTGCAGTGCGCCCAGCGGTGCAGCAACGTGGCCAACACCCTGCGGTCGACGGCCAATCAGGCGCCCGACCAGCGGGCGCGGGAGATGCTGACCGCCGCCGCCGTGCACCTGGAGATGTGCGTCCACGGGTGCAACGACGCCATCCAGCAGGCCCAGATCCAGCAGGCCCCGGTGACGGCCGGCCAGTACCAGTATCAACCCGGTTATTGATCCCCTTCAGGAGGTGAGGAGCCGATGGTAGCGCATCAACAGGTCATGCAGTGCATCCAGGAGTGCCAACAGGTGGCCGGCCAGATCCGTTCCCTGGCCAACCAGGCGCCGAGCCCTCAGGTGAGGGACCAATTGATGGAAAGCGCCCATCACGTGGACATGTGTATCAGGGAGTGCGAATTCGCCGCCCAGCGGGTGCAACAGGCGGCAGGGCAGCCGGGCTACGCGCCCCGCTGGTCGTAAAACGCGGCCCACAAGACCGGCTTCGACGCGAGGGGGTCTCCCGGGATCGGGAGGCCTTTTTCGCGAACCCCCGCCGGAGTGTGCTCACGCCGGGGTGATTTCCGAAGGGCTGAAATTCGGGCGCTCGGTGATCTTGCCCGTGTCCACGATCACCTTGCCGTCCACGATCTCCATCGCCATGATGTCCATCGAACGGGGGGTCGGGCCGGCGAGCTTCTGGCCGTTGATGTCGAAGATCGAGCCGTGGCACGGGCAGTGGAAGCGGCCCGGATCCTCGGGCGGCGACCAGGGCACCGTGCAACCCAGGTGCGGGCACTTCCAGTACAGGGCGAGGAAACCCTGCTCCAGGCGGACGAGATAGCACTTCCCCTCCGTGACCTTGGTCACCTGGCCGACCTTGAAGTCGCTCACCTTGCCCGCCACGACCTTGCCGCCGAAGCCGGTCACTCCCCGGGGCCAGAACATGCTCACGCCGCCGGCCACGCTCCCGGTCGCCCAGACGGCCAAGGACCCCCACATGCCGGTCCGCAGGAGCTGCCGCCGGGAAAGGGTGCGCCCCGCCCGCCTCCGCCCGCCGTCATTGTCAACGGAATGCGTCCCGGACATCGCTATTCACCTCCATTATCAGCATAAATTCCGGCTATGGATTTTGTGTGAACAAACTCTGTCGGTTCTGTGGAGGCGCGGACATCGCAGCGACTCCATGGCATGATGGATGCGAAGGCTTCGGCGTCGAGGGGGTCGACCCGAATGAGGGGAAGGCTTCTCTGGCTGGTGGTGCCGGCCCTGCTGTTGGCGGCGGCAGGGGCCGGCCTGTCCCAACTGCGGAAACCGTCGGACGCCCCCGCCGGGCGCGAGGTCCTGGCGCGCGGGGCCGCCCTCTACCGGGCCGAGTGCCAGGCATGCCACGGCGGGGCCGAGGGCGGCAGGAAGACCGACATCCCGCCCCCGCACAACCGCAACGGGCACACCTGGCACCATACCGACTGCCAACTCGAGGAGATCGTCCTGCAGGGTTTCGATCCGGGGGACGGAACGCCCCCGATGCCGGCTTTCGCCGGCCGGCTCTCGAAGGCGGACGTCAGGGCGATCCTGGCCCACGTCAAGACCTGGTGGACCGCCGAGCAGAGGAAGGGCCAGGCCCGGCTGACGCGCGAGCGGTGCTGACCGTTGCGCCCGCGCCACCGTGCACGGACCGCCACCTCCACGTACAATGAAGGAAAAGGGAAGAGCGGGGGCGGGACCATTGACGGGACAGGCTCCGCGCTGGACCGTGCGTCGGCGTTACCGGCACATACTGCAGGTGCTGGCCCGCCACGGGCTGGGGTACTCCCTGGCCCGGGCCGGCCTGGGCGGCCTGTTCCCCTTCCACAGGGGGTGGCTCGGGCACGCCCCGCAACCTGCTCCCTACACCCGCCCCCAGCACCTGTGCCTGGCCCTGCAGGAGCTGGGCCCCGCCTTCATCAAGCTGGGCCAGATCCTCAGCACCCGCGCCGACCTCCTCCCGCCCGACTTCATCCGGGAACTCTCCCGGCTGCAGGCCGACGTGCCGCCGGTGCCCTTCGCCGACCTGGCCGGGGTGCTGGCCGCCGACCTGGGCCCGGACTTCCGCCGGCGGTTCGCCCACCTGGACGAGACCCCGCTGGCCGCCGCCTCCATCGGCCAGGTCCACCGCGCCCGCCTCCACACCGGCGAGGAGGTCGTCGTCAAGGTCCAGCGCCCCGGGGTGGCGGAGGAGGTGGCCGTCGACCTCTTGATCCTGCGCCGGCTCGCCCGCCGGGCGGCCCGCACCGCCCTCGGCCGGCTGGTCGACACGGAGGGGCTGATCGACGAGTTCGCCCTCACCCTGGAGCGGGAATTGGACTACGAGGAGGAGGGGCGCAACGCCGACCGCTTCCGCCGCAACCTGTCCGATGAGCCGGGCGTCTTCATTCCCAAAGTCTACTGGGAACATACCACGGCGCGGGTCCTGACCATGGAGTACGTCACCGGCGCCCGCATCGACGATCCGGCGGAACTCGACCGCCGGGGGATCGACCGGCGCGCCTTAGCCGAGCGGTGCGCCCGCGTCTACCTGAAGATGATCTTCGAAGACGGCTTCTTCCATGCCGATCCCCACCCGGGGAACTTCTTCATCCGGGACGACGGGACCATCATCCTGATCGACCTCGGCATGGTGGGCCACTTCAACGAGGCCAACCGGGAGCAGTTGATCGCCCTGCTGCGGGCGATGATCAGCCAGGACGCCGAGGCCCTCGTCGACGGCATCCTCGACTTGGGGGCCGGCCTGACGGCCATCGAGCGCCAGGCCGTGACCCAGGACCTGCAGCGGATGATCACCCGCTACGCCGACCGCTCCCTGGCCGGGATCTCCATGGAGACGCTGATGAACGACATCCTGCGCTTGGCCTTCCGCCATCACCTGCGGCTCCCGGCCAACCTGACCCTCCTCACCAAGACCCTGGCCATGGCCGAAGGGCTCGGGCGCCGCCTGGACCCGGGCTTCCGCGCCATGGACGTCCTGGCCCCCTTCTCCCGCCGGCTCCTCATCGAGGAATACGGTCCGAAGGGAATGCGGCGCCGGCTGCCCCTGCTGGCGCTGGAGCTTGCCGACGCCCTGCCGCGGCTGCCGGGCGTGCTCTTCCGGCTGTTGCGCCGCGCCGAGCGGGGCGACCTAGCCGTGGGCCTGGAGGCGCGCCAGTTCGCCGGCCTTCGCCGGGCCCTCGACGGCGCGGCGGAACGCGTCGCCGGCGCCGTCCTGGCGGCGGCCCTGCTGGTCAGCCTCTCCCTGCTCCTGGCGCTCTTCCGGGACCATCCCAATCCACTCACCAGGTGGGTGCTCCGGGGCGGGTTCCTGGCCGCCCTGGGGCTGGTCCTCTGGCGGCTGCGCCCGCGCGGCTCCGGCCGTTAGCGGGCGGCCTCACGGGCCGGACTCATCGATAACGTAGGCAGGTTCTCCCCGATCGGCATGGGCTACCAGAGCCGTTTCCGGTGCTGGCACTGTGGCTGGACTAGCAGACTCCAACGTCGTGGCGGCCCTGAACCTCAAGAAGAAATGGGACCGTGCGTTCCGGTATCCCACAAAAAAAGAAGAGGTCAGGGCCGCCGAACAAAGACGCGCCCGGAAGGGTGGCGCGGCCGCGGACCCTGAACAAGGTTCACGGGAAGCCCGTCTTCCCGGCGGGGCTGACGCCGCGTAGGCGGATGCCCTGGTGGCTCAAGGCCGTGAAGGGAGCGGTCACGCTCCCTGTGGTGCGGCTGGACGCTGGCCCCGCGCGAGTGGCGCAGAAGCTTTTGCCTCCGGCGACCGCCTCCTCGAGGAGAGGGGCATCCTGGTCGTCCCCGACATCCTGGCCAACGCCGGCGGAGTGACCGTTTCCTACTTCGAATGGGTCCAGAACCGGATGGGCTACTACTGGTCCGAGGAAGAGGTGAACGGCAGGCTCGAGGAGAGGATGACCGCGGCCTTCCAAGAGGTCGCGGCGATGGCGGACGCCCGGACGGACACGTCCATGCGCCTGGCCGCTTACATGGTCGCCGTCGGCCGCCTGGCGGAGGGGTTGAAGGCGCGGGGGTGGCTGGATGAGTGGTGCCGGATCTGAAACCGACCGGAAGCCGGCGGGCCTGCAGGGCCGCACCATGCCGAGACCCGCGTCCGCCACGCCTCTGCATCCCTGTGCAGCCGGGCCAGCGCGCCGTCGATGATCCGCAGTTCGTCGGGATTCACGGACAGATCCTGTCGCGTTCAGCTTGGCACCCCCGGCTTCGCCGAAACATTCTTATCCCGATAAAGGTGATCCCGTGTCAGGGGCAGCGAGTTGTTCAAACCCTTGGAGAAAAGGACCTGATGTACGTTGAGGCCGGTGATGCGGAAAGAAGCGGCACAGGACCGAAGGTAAAGCCTCCACATGCGGACGAAACGCTCCCCGTACCTGGCCCGCACCCGGTCCACATTGGCCTCGAACCGGTCCGCCCACCGGTCGAGGGTCAGGGCGTAATGCATCCGCAGGCTCTCCACGTCAAGAACGTGGAAATCGTACTCGGGGAGGAGCCAGATCACCTCACGCAAAGAGGGGACATAGCCCCCGGGGAAGATGTATTTGGACAGCCATGAGTTCGGGGGGCCTTCGGTCGTATGGGTGATGGTGTGCAACAGGGCCAGGCCGCCCGGCGCCAGCAAGCGGCGGACCGCGTCCATGAAGGCGGAGATGTGGGCCCGCCCGACGTGCTCGAACATCCCGACGCTGGCGATTTTGTCGAAAACGCGGCCGCTCGCGGCCAGGGTCCGGTAATCCATAAGCGCCACCTCGACGCGGTCCGCCAGACCCCGCTCGCGCACCCGGCGCGCCGACTCCCGGTACTGCTCCTCGCTCAGCGTGATGCCCATGGCCCTGACACCGCACGTCTCCGCCGCGCGGATGATCAGCCACCCCCAACCGCTGCCGATATCCAACAGCGTTTCACCGGGCTGCAGCTGGAGCTTTCCAAGAACATGATCGATCTTTTGCACCTGGGCCTGGGCGAGAGGGTCATCCGGACTGCGGAAATAGGCGCAGGAGTAGCTCATCGTCTCGTCGAGCCAGAGGGAGAAGAAGTCGTTGCCCAGGTCGTAGTGATACTGGACATCCCGCTTCTGCCCGGCGAGGGAAGCGGAACGATGCCGCAAGGACATCAAGAGGCCCCGGACTCCGCCGTTCATCTGCCACCGCGGCAGGGAGTCCCGGCTCTCATGCGCCAGCCTGATGACCTCGGCCAGGTCCCCCTCCACCTCGACGGTTCCATCCATGTAGGCCTCACCGAAGGC
>DYIH01000079.1:596-7488 GCA_020723785.1 Thermaerobacter marianensis | reverse complement strand
CGCTGGAACCTTTCCCGATGGTTCCGTAGATCAGGTCCGCGAATCGGCCGGGTCCAAAACCGGGGATGGCTCAAATTCCCTTGCCATTGCCTTTGCGGCCGTGTTCGTTTATAATGCTGTTTGCTCGTTCGTCCAATTCGGTTTGTGCGCCCGTAGCTCAGAGGATAGAGCGCCGGCCTCCGGAGCCGGGTGCGGGGGTTCGATTCCCTCCGGGCGCACCATCCTTCGCGAAATACACCCCGCCGGTCTGCGGCGGGGCTCGTTTTTCTAACAGCAGTACCCCTGGACGCCAAGGCGCTCGCAGACAACACCTTGTCGCACAAGCCATTCCGGACACGGATTATGCGCCTGGTTAATCGGGCCTGTCGCACAACCTCCTATTTTGGCGGCCATCCCGGCCTACGACCCGAAGGTTGTGCGAGAGGCTCTTCAGACGAAAAGCGACAGGATGGCCTTATACACGTGCAGGCGGTTCTCGGCTTGGTCGAAGACGGCGGAACGGGGGCCGTCGATGACGGCGGCGGCGACCTCCTCGCCCCGGTGGGCCGGCAGGCAGTGCATGAAAATGGCATCAGGGCGGGCGGCCGCCATGAGCGCCTCGTTGACCTGGTATGGCGCGAAGGCGCGGAGGCGCGCTTCCCGCTCGGCCTCCTGTCCCATGCTGACCCAGACGTCGGTGTAGACGACGCTGGCCTCCCGCACCGCCTCGAACGGATCGCGGCAGACGGTCACGCGGCCGCCTAGGGCCGCGGCGTCGGCCCGGGCCGACGCCACGCGCGCCGGGTCCGGTTCATAGCCGGGCGGCGTCGCTGCTGCAAAGTCCATGCCGACCTTGGCCGCCGCCTCCATCAGCGAAACGGCCACGTTGTTGCCGTCGCCCACGTAGGCCAGCCGGAGCCCCTGCCAGCGACCGAACCGCTCGTGGATCGTCTGCAGGTCGGCGAGGGCCTGGGTCGGGTGGGACTGGTCGGTGAGCCCGTTGATGATCGGGATGGTGGCGTGGGCGGCCAGCTCCTCCACCTCCCGCTGGTCGTAGGTGCGGATGAGGATGCCGTCGAGGTAGCGGGACAGCACACGCGCCGTGTCGGCGATGGTCTCCCCGCGTCCGAGCTGGAGCTCGCCGGTGCCGAGGAAGATGGCCTGGCCGCCGAGCTGGTTTACCGCCGCCTGGAACGACACCCGCGTCCGGGTGGAGGACTTGGTGAAGATCATCCCCAAGGTCTTGCCCCGCAGCGGTTGCGGGAGGCCGGGATCGCTCCCGCGATCCTTCCACTCGGCGGCGGCCGCCAGGATCTGCAGTACCTCCGCGGGAGTGAGGTCCTTGAGGTCGAGAAGGTGCCGGCCCTTGAAGGCGGCCGCCCCGGGCGCGGGGGTGGCTTTGGAATAAAGGGACACGCTGCAGGCCTCCAGCGGGGTGAGCCATTTATGTATAATTATGAATCATATGATTTAAATATACCACCAAAGGGCGGGGGTTGCAAGAAGCTGCCGCCACCGCCCGTGACCGGCCGTTCGTCCTTTGGCCGGGCGGCTCCTGATCCCTGCGGCGGACCACTTTATCGACCAAACGGACGTGCCCGGCAGGAGGGATTCCCCGGCTCCGGCGAGAAATACTTGCCCATTGAACTCAAGTGAGGTGCCGCATGTTTCAAAAAGTGCTCATCGCCAACCGCGGCGAGATCGCGGCGCGGGTCATCCGGGCCTGCCGGGAGCTGGGCATCACCACGGTGGCCATCTATTCGGAAGCCGACAGAGACGCGCTCCACGTGCGCATGGCCGACGAGGCCTACTGCGTCGGGCCGGCCCTGGACACCAAAAGCTACCTGAACATCCCGGTGATCATCGAGACGGCGGTCAAGGCCCGCGCCGACGCCATCCATCCGGGCTACGGCTTCCTGTCGGAAAACCCCCACTTCGCCGCCGTCTGCCGCACCTGGGGCCTGGACTTCATCGGGCCGGACCCTGAGGCCATCGAACGCATGGGCTCCAAGTCCCTGGCCAGGCAGATGATGATCCAGGCCGGCGTCCCCGTGGTGCCCGGCACCTTGGGCACGATCGAGGCGGTCGCGAAGTGGGATCCGCTGAAGGAGCCGGACGCCGAGGAACTTGGCTACCCCGTGCTGGTGAAGGCGGTCGCGGGCGGCGGCGGCCGCGGCATCCGCATCGCCCGCACCCCGGCGGAACTGCGGGAGACGCTGGAAGCGGCCCGGCGGGAGGCGGCACGCTTTTTCGGCAGCGGCGAGGTCTACCTGGAAAAATACCTGGAGGAGCCGCGCCACATCGAGGTGCAGGTGCTGGCAGACCGACACGGCGGGATGGTCCACCTCTTCGAACGGGAATGCTCCATCCAGCGACGCCGCCAGAAGATCATCGAGGAGGCGCCCTCCCCCGCCCTCGGCCCCGAGCAGCGGGAGGCCATCTGCCAAGCGGCCCTGCGGGCCGCCCGGGCGGTCAACTATTCGAGCACCGGCACGGTGGAGTTCCTTCTGGACAAGGACGGCAACTTCTACTTCTGCGAGATGAACACCCGCATCCAGGTGGAGCACCCGATCACGGAGCTGATCACTGGCATCGACCTGGTCAAGGAGCAGATCCGCGTCGCCGCCGGGGAGCCCCTACGCTGGACACAGGAGGAGATCCAGCGGCGGGGCTGGGCGATCGAGTGCCGCATCACTGCCGAGGACCCCGACAACCGGCTGATGCCCTCCCCCGGCGTGATCACCACCTGGGAGGTGCCGGGCGGGCCCGGCGTGCGGGTGGACGGCGGCGTCTACACGGGGTACGAGGTGCCCCCCTTCTACGATTCCCTGCTGGCCAAGCTGGCCGTCTGGGGCGAAGACCGGGAGGAGGCGGTGCGGCGCGCTCTGCGGGCCCTTGACGAGTTCCGCGTGGAGGGGATCAAGACGATCATTCCCCTGCACAAGACGATCCTCGCCCACGAGGACTTCAGGACCGGCCGCATCCACACCCAGTTCCTTGAGGACGTCATCCTCGGCTCCCGGCTGTGAATGGGCATCGTCCGCCCGTCGAGATGCTCCAGCAGTCGCACATCTTGTCCTTCAACACCAACCCGCCCTCGTCCACGGCCACCAGCCCCTCCTGCCGCAGCTCGGCGAGGATGCGAGTAACGCTTTCCCGCGCCGCGCCCACCATGCCGGCCAGGTCCTGGTGGGTCAGGGTGATCCGCAGGTGGACGCCGTCGGGTTCCGGGCGGCCGTGCTCCTTGGCCAGATGCAGCAGCATGCGGACCACCCGCTCGCGCACGTCTCGGTGGGAGAGATCCTTGACCCGCTGGTGCAGCTCGGCGATGCGGCGGATCATGGCTGACATCATGCGCAGCGCCAGATCCCCGTTACCGCGCAGGAGTTGGACCAGGTCAGCCCGCCGGAGCAGGCTCAGCCGGCTCTCCTCCATGGCCACGGCGTTGGCCGGGTAACGCCCTCCTTCCAGGAAACCGACGTGCGGGAAGAATTCCCCGGGGCCGAGGAGGTGGAGCAGCTGCTCGCGACCGTCCTCGGTCACCGTAAACACCTTGACCAGGCCCGAAACAATGAAGAACACGGCTTCGACCGAGTCCCCCTCGGTGAAGATCGTCTGGCTGCGGCGATAGACACGTTCGGTGGCCAGTCGCAGCACCCCGTCCAGGTCTTCCTCCCCGAGCACGGCCAGGAACGGCATGGTCCGCAGCCGCGCCGCCTTTTCATCACCCTGAACAGCCACGCCCAGCCCTCCTCTCGCTTGATGGACTCATCCTGGGCATTCCCCGCGCGGCCCCCTTTCCCCTGCCGCCGGACGTGATCTCCATCACTTTTTTCCCCGCCCGCGGTATGGCACAATAAGGCGGACGCCGGTCAAGAAAGGATGTGATCAGATGCAGATCGGTCCTATCCAGAATTTATACGACGATCACCGCCAGGTCGAAAACCGGCTGGGCCGCCTGGACGCCCTCCTGGCCGCACCGGCGGACACCCCGGGACTCGAAACCGATCTGGAGTCCATCGTCCGCTTCCTCGAGGAGGACCTGGAGATACACCTCCTCCACGAGGAGCGGGGCCTCTTCCCCGTCCTGGAACGCTA
Organism: Thermaerobacter marianensis; assembly: GCA_020723785.1. Taxonomy (GTDB): domain Bacteria; phylum Bacillota; class Sulfobacillia; order DYIH01; family DYIH01; genus DYIH01. The sequence continues at coordinate 3,411 of DYIH01000079.1, read as the reverse complement.
CATCGGGCGGGAAGCCGGGCCCATCGCCGTAATGCTCATGGAGCATGCGGAAATGCGCCGCCTCGTGGGCGGCCTGCGCCAAGCCTTCGACGCCTGGCGCCAGCAGCGGAACCCGGCCACCGCCAGCGCGCTGAGCGACGCCGCCCGCCAGGCGGCCGGACTGCTGTACGAACACATCGCCAAAGAGGACCAGGTCCTGTTCCCCCTTGCCCAGCGGGCGTTCGCCGAGAGCGACGTCCAGGAAGTCGGGGAACGGATGGCCGCGGTCAACGATCCGGCAAAGGAGGCTCGTCGATGAACGTCAAAGCGGAGTTGGATGTGCGGCCGATCCCGCCGCCGCGGAAGCACCCGGCCATCTTCCAGACCTTTGAAAGCCTGGCTCCGGGCGAAACGATGATCCTCATCAACGACCACGATCCCAAGCCCCTCTATTACCAGATGAACGCCGAAATACCGGGGCGCTTCGGGTGGGAATACCTGGAACAGGGGCCGCAGGTCTGGCGCGTGGCCATCAGCAAGGTATAGGGAGGGCGGCGCGTTCTATACGCGGCAGGATTGCGCAGGGAGGCAACGCCCTATTACCAGGCGCGGAGAAGCGTGAGGAACAGCGCCAGGAACACGGCGGAATAGATCGACTCGTTGCGGCCCAGGCGGCGGAAGTCGGTGTCCCGCCCGCCGGCGGCGGTGGTGTAGAACCGGATGGCGGCCATCGGCACAAGGGCCGCCCAGGCGTACCGGGGCAGCAGCCCCACTCCGGCCAGCGCGACGGCCGCGGCCGGCATGAAAACGGCGTACACGACGTTGTCCCAGCCGGTCTCCCAGCGCGTCCGCCAGTCGACCGGCGGATGCTTCACCCAGCGCATCTTCATGCCCACGTTGAAGAGACTCGATACGTAATACAGGGACAGGCCGGCCCACAGAGCGAAGGCCGTCCGGTCCAGCGCGCCGGTGGCCGCGTAGTAGGCGCCGGCGGCCACCAGGGGGATGCCGGTCGCGCCGGCCAGCTCGCTCCAGAAGGTCTGCCGGGCCGTCCGCGCCGACCGCACCAAGTCCACACCCAGCAAAGCGGCGGCCGCAAAGCCGAGGGGCACCAGCCACCACAGCCGGTAGACCGCCAGCAACGGCACACCGGCCGCCAGCCCGACAGCGGCGAAGATCGCCGTCCAGCGGGCGACGGCGGCCCGGCCGGCCGGGTCCCGCGGCTCGCCGCGGATCCTCATGGCGAGGGGGCGGCGGATAACGAAAACCGCCAGCGCAGCCGTGAGGAAGAGCAGCACGGGAACGCCCGGCCGTCCGGCGGCGATGGCCCCGGCCAGGAAAGCGACCAGAAACATCACCCACGAACCGTGTTCCTTTGGCAGCGGCGGGCGACCCAACAAGTTCACAAGGCCCCCCCTGTGGCGTGTCCGAATGTTCTCCGATACATCTTTTATCATAAGGTATCGGGCCGTTCTCCGCCGGTGATTTCGGTCACCAACGGCCGGCACCCGGCGTGCTCATAATTATCGTGGGAGGTGATGGTGGTGGGAAACACGATCGAATTGGATGTGAGGGACTTCCACCGCCGCGGGGAGGAGCCTTTCGGGGCCATCATGGAGGCGGTTGGCCGCCTGGGGCCGGAGGATGCCTTCGTGCTGATCAACAGCTTCGAGCCCTTGCCCCTCTATGGGGTGCTGGCCGGCAAGGGATTCGAACACTCCGCCGAACAGGTGGCGCCTGACCATTGGCGCATCACCTTCAAGCGCAGGCGGAAAGGGTAGCCATGGGCCGGCGCGTCGAGTTGGACAACCGCGGCCTGGAACCGCCCCAGCCCATGATCCGCATCCTGGACACCCTGAAAGGGCTGGCCGACGACGACATCCTGGTGGCCCACAACGACCGCCAGCCGATGTTTCTATATCCCGAACTCGAGGAACTGGGCTATACCCATGAAACCCAACAGATGGATGACGGCAGTTATCGGATCACCATCCACAAGCGGCGCTAGTCAAAAGGAGTGTTCCAAAAGCCCCATCCGCGGCGCCGCCCATGGACCGGGACGCAACTTATCGGAGAGGCGGGCAAGGCCGATGAACGGTTTGGCCACGAAGAACGCTCCCAATGTAAGATTACCCCTGGAATTCATGGTCACCGGCATCGCCGGTTACCTCGTGCTCCAGGCCGTCCTGTTACCGCAGGCCGGCCAGATCTTCGGTGGGCAGTACCTGCAACCGGGCGTCGTCGCCACCGTCCACCTGGCAACCCTGGGCTGGGCCTCCATGGTCATGCTGGGTGCCTACCACCAACTGGTGCCGGTGCTCCTCCAAGTCGACATCCACAGCGAACGGCTCGGCCATGCCGCCTTCTGGCTCTACCTGCCCGGAACGGCCCTCCTGATCCTCGGTTTCTGGAAGTGGTTCCTGCCCGCCATCATCCTCGGCGGCTCACTCGTGTTCGCCGGAATCGTCCTCTTCCTGGCCAATATGGCCCTGACCCTGCGGCGCGTGCGCCACTGGAACCTGCAGGCCAAGCTGCTGGCCGTGGCCCTGGCCTTCCTGCTGAACACGGCCTTCCTGGGTCTGACCCTGGCCCTCAATTTCCGGTTCGGCTTCATCAGCAGGTCGGTCATCGGGCATATGGCCTTCCACTTCATCGGAGGGATCGGCGGCTGGTTTACTCTGACGATCATCGCCGTCGGTTACCGGCTGATCCCCATGTTCACCCTGGCCCACGGCTATCCCGAAGGCTGGCAGCGGCCGGTGGCCTGGCTCGCCGCCCTGGGCACGGCCGGCACGGCGCTGGCACTTACCAATCTTGCCATTCTCGCCATCGAGCA
>DYIH01000079.1:0-586 GCA_020723785.1 Thermaerobacter marianensis | reverse complement strand
ACGGCGCTGGCCGCCGGCTACGGCCGGCATGGGGGCGTGCTGCTGCTGGCCGCCGTCCCGGTCGCCGCCGGCCTGGCGCTCTTCGCTTTCGACGTGCTGCGCATCGTGCGCCACCGGCGCCGCCGCAGCCTGGATCTGGTCACCCGGTACATGACCGCCTCCCTCGTCGCCATGGTCCTGGCGGCCATGGTGGCCGGCGCGCTTGTGATCCGCCCGGCGGCTTTCCCCGTCCCGCCCTCCGTTGCGGCGACGGCCTCGATGTACCTGTTCCTGATGGGCTGGGTTTCGCTGATCATCGTCGGTCATCTCTACAAGATCGTGCCCTTCCTCATCTGGCTCCATCGTTACGCCCACCGGGCCGGACGCGAGGCTGTGCCCCTGGTCGGCGATCTTTACTCGCGACGGGTGGGCGACTGGTCATTCCGCCTGATCACCACCGGCACCTTCGGAACGGCCGGCGGCGTTCTCGCCGGCTGGCCGGGCCTGGCGCAAGCGGCCCAGGGCGTGGCCCTGGCGGGGACCGCACTGTTCGGCTGGGCCATGCTGCAGGTGCTGCTGGGGCTCCGGCATGTGCCGCGTCGGCGGG
>DYIH01000078.1 GCA_020723785.1 Thermaerobacter marianensis | reverse complement strand
GGCGGCGGCGTGGGCGGCGGGCCGCGCCCCGGCTTTGGCGGTGGCCGCCCGGGCTTCGGCCCCGCGGGCGCGGTCGTCCCCAAGCCGGGCGCCGGCAAACCCGGCGCCGGCAAGCCGGGGGGCGGCAAGCCCGGCACCGGCAAACCCGGTGGCAAGAAGGATTGGGAGCGCGGCCGGGGCCGAGAGGATGAGGGCCGTTGGCTGGAGCGGGGCGGGCGGAGCCGCCGCCAGGAAGCGCCCCGTCAGGCCGTTCCCAAGTGGGCCATTCCTCAGGAGATCACCCTGACCGGCCCCCTGACCGTCGGCGAGCTGGCGGCGCTGCTCAAGCTGCCGTCCGGCGAGGTCATCAAGAAGCTGCTGGCCATGGGCATGATGGCCACCATCAACCAGCAGATCGACCTGGACACGGCGACCATCGTGGCCCACGAATTCGGTTGCCAGGCAACCATAAAGCTGCCGGAGACGGAGCCCACCGACGAGGAACTGTTGCGGAGCATCGCCGAAGAGGATCCGGCCCTGCTGCGGCCCCGGCCGCCGGTGGTCACCGTGCTGGGCCACGTCGACCATGGCAAGACGACACTCCTCGACGCCATCCGTCAGACCAGGGTTGCCAGCGGCGAGGCCGGCGGGATCACCCAGCACATCGGTGCCTCGGTGGTGGAGAAGAGCGGCAAACGCATCGTCTTCCTGGACACGCCGGGCCACGAGGCGTTCACGGCCATGCGCGCCCGCGGCGCCAAGGTTACCGACGTCGCGGTCCTGGTGGTGGCGGCCGACGACGGCGCGATGCCCCAGACGCTGGAAGCGATGAACCACGCCAAGGCGGCGGGCGTGCCCATCGTGGTGGCGGTGAACAAGATCGACAAGCCGGGCGCCAACCCGGACCGGGTCAAGCAGCAACTGTCCGATCACGGGCTGGTGCCCGAGGACTGGGGTGGCGACACGATCTACGTCCACGTCTCGGCCCTGAAGAAGCAGGGGATCGACGACCTGCTGGAGATGATCAACCTGGTGGCCGAGATGCAGAACCTGCGCGCCAACCCCGACCGCCCGGCGGTGGGGACGGTCATCGAGGCGCGGGTGGACAAGGGGCGCGGCCCCGTGGCCACCGTGCTGGTGCAGGCCGGCACCCTGTGCCTCGGCGACGCCTTCGTGGCCGGCACCAGCTACGGAAAGGTCCGGGCCATGATCGACGATGCCGGCGACAACCTCAAGGAGGCCGGGCCGGCGACGCCGGTGGAGGTCCTGGGCTTCGAGGACGTGCCCGAGGCCGGCGATATCTTCCGCGTGGTCGCCGACGACAAGGCGGCGCGCAACATGGCCGAGGTGCGCCGCCTGCAACGGCGCGAGGAGGACATGGCCTCCCGCAAGGTGATCAGCCTGGCCGACTTCTACAAGAAAGTCCAGGAGGGGGCCGAAAAGGAGCTCAAGCTGATCATCAAGGCCGACGTCCAGGGTTCCGTGGAGGCCTTGCGGAGCGCGCTGGAGAAGCTGCACAACGAGGAGGCCAAGGTGACCGTGGTCCACGGCGCCGTCGGCGGCGTCAACGAGTCCGACGTGATGCTGGCGTCCGCTTCCGGGGCCATCGTCATAGGCTTCAATGTCCGGCCCGACAGCCGGGCCGCCGACCTGGCCCAGGAGTCGCGGGTGGAGATCAAGACCTACCGGGTCATCTACGACGCCATTCAGGACGTCGAGGCGGCCCTGGCCGGCATGCTCACGCCCAAGATCGAGGAGGTCGTGGTCGGCCGGGCCGAGGTGCGCGACACGTTCCGGGTGCCCAACGTGGGCACCGTAGCCGGCCTGTACGTGACCGAGGGCAAGGTGCAGCGCAACGCCCGGGTGCGGGTGCTGCGCGACGGCGTGGTCGTCCACGAGGGCGCCATCGCCTCGTTGAAGCGCTTCAAGGAGGATGCCCGCGAGGTGGCCGCCGGTTACGAGTGCGGCCTGGGCATCGACAAATTCAACGACATCAAGGTCGGCGACGTCATCGAGGTCTTCGTCGAGCAGGAAGTGGAGCGGCAGCCGGTCGCCGCGGCCCGCCCCACCCAAGGATCGGCGTAGGGACGTGAGGAGTATGGCCCAGGAGAGGGTCAGGAGGATCCGCGAAGCCATCAGGGAAGAAATCAGCGACATCATGCGTAATGAGATGAAGGACCCGCGCGTAGGGTTCGCGTCGGTGACCAGCGTGGAGGTCAGCGGCGACCTGCGCAACGCGCGCGTCTACATCAGCGTCTTGGGCGGCGAGGAGGAGCGCCGGCAGACCATGGCGGCCCTGGAAAGCGCCCGCGGGTTCATCCGCGGCGAGGTGGGGCGGCGGCTGCGGTTGCGGTTCGCGCCGGAACTGGTCTTCGTGGCCGACGAGTCCATCGCGCACGGGGCGCACATCGCCCGGCTGCTGGCGGAGATCCGGCGCAACGAGGCTGGCGGACCGGCACGCCCGGCGAGAGAGGACGGCAACGACGGTTGACGAGCGAACAGCAAGCTTCTGAACGCGCGGCGGCGCTGGACTGCCTGCGCCGGGGGCAGCGCTTCGCCCTGATGCTTCACGTGCGCCCCGACGGGGACAGCATCGGATCCAGCTTGGCGCTGGGCCTGGCCCTGCGCCGCCTGGGCAAAACGGCGGTTCTGGTGCGGGCCGACGACCTGCCGGCCAACCTCCTGTTCCTGCCCGGCATCGAGGAATTCGTACACTACAGCGAGGTCGGGGGCGAGTTCGACGCCGCCGTGTTCCTCGACTGCGGCGACCTGGACCGCATCGGCCCCGCCAAGATCCTGGTGGAACGGGCCCGGCGGCTCGTCAACATCGACCACCACCCGTCCAACCAGCGCTTCGGGGATGTCAACGTCATCGAACCGCGGGCGGCGGCGGCCGGGGAGGTGGCCCACGCCCTCATCAGGGAGCTGGGCGTGTCCCTGGACTTCCCCATCGCCTGCGCCCTCTACGTGGCCCTGATCACCGACACCGGCTCCTTCCGCTACGAGAACACCTCCGCGGCGACCCACGAGATCGCCGCGGAGCTCCTCCGGGCCGGCGTCAAGCCGGCGGAGGTGGCGCGGGCCGTCTGGGAGGACCGGTCCCTGTCGTCCCTGCGCCTGCTGCAGGCGGCCCTGGCCGCCCTGGAGGTTTCCGGGGACGGGCGCCTGGCCTGGACCACCCTCACGCGGGAGGATTTCCAGCGGGCCGGCGCCCATTCGCTGGAGAGCGAGGGGATCGTCAACTACCCGCGCACCCTGAGGGGTGTCGAGATCGCCGCCCTTTTCCTCGAGGAGGCGCCGGGCGAGGTAAAGGTCAGCCTGCGCTCCAACCGCCGTGTCGACGTCAGCCTGATCGCCTCGCACTTCGGCGGGGGCGGCCACGCCCGGGCCGCCGGCTGCACCATCCGGGCGCCGCTCGCCGAGGCGAGGGAACTCGTCCTGGCCCGCGCCAGGGAGGCGCTCGGCGGGGGCCGCGCTGCGGGGTGAGGAGGGAAATGAAATGGATGGTGTCCTCAACCTCCTCAAGCCGCCGGGGATGACGTCGCACGACGTGGTGGCCTTCGTGCGGCGCACCCTGGGGGTGAAGAAGGCCGGCCATGCCGGCACCCTGGACCCGGGCGCGGCCGGGGTATTGCCCGTCTGCGTCGGGAGGGCCACCCGCATCAGCGAATACCTCTTGGGGAGCGACAAGGCCTACCGGGCGGTGGCGGTCCTCGGGCTGGCCACCGATACCCAGGACGCCGCCGGGCGTGTGTTATCCGAGGGCGACGCTTCGGGCGTGACCAGGGAGGCCCTGGAGGCCGCCCTGGCCCGCTTCCGGGGAACCATCCGGCAGGCGCCGCCCATGGTCTCGGCGGTCAAGCACCGGGGCGAGCGGCTCTACCGCCTGGCGCGCCGGGGGGAAACGGTGGAACGGCCGGCCCGTCCGGTCACCGTCTTCTCCCTGGAACTGGCCGTCTGGCGACCCGGGCGTCGGGCCGTCGCGGTGCTGGACATCACATGCTCCAAGGGGACGTATGTGCGCACCCTGTGCCATGACCTGGGGCAGGCGCTGGGTTGCGGCGCGTACCTGTACTTCCTGGTCCGGCTGCGTCACGGCCCCTTCGCCCTGGAGGGGAGCGTCACCCTGGAAGAGATGGCGGAGGCGGTCCGCGGCGGCGCACTGGGCGCCATCCTGCTGCCGATGAGCCGGGCCCTCGAAGCCCTGCCGCAGGTGGCCGTCAGCGCCGAGGAGGCGCGCCGCCTGGCCCACGGGGTAGCGCCGTTCCCGCGCCCGGCGGGCCGGATTTCCGCCGACTCCTTGGCGGGGCCGCTGGCGGGGCGCCTGGTGCGGGTGCACGGCCCCCTCGGCGAGCTCCTGGCCGTGGCCCGCCTCTATCCCGAACCCCGGGCGCCCGGCCAGGTCGCCTTCAAACTGGAAAAGGTGCTGATCGAACCGTGATCGTTGTCGAGCATCCAGAAGACCTCCCCCCCGATGACCGCCCGGCGTTCCTGGCCATCGGCGTCTTCGACGGCGTGCACCTGGGGCACCAGCGGCTGCTCCGCGCACTGACCTCCCGGGCGCGGGAGGCGGGGGCCCGCAGTCTGGCCATGACCTTTCACCCCCATCCCGGGGCCGTCCTGGACCCGGCAAACGCCCCGGCCCTGCTCACCCCTCTGGATGAGCGGGAGCGGCTCATCGCCGCCCAGGGCGTGGAGGCTCTGGTGGTGCTGCCGTTCACCGCTGAACTGGCCCATGTCCCGGCCGAGGAATTCGCGGCCGGATGGCTCGCCGGGCGCATCCGCCCGGCGAGCGTCTTCGTCGGCTACAACTTCACCTTCGGCCACCGGGGGCGGGGCACTCCGGACGTGCTGGCCCGTCTGGGGGCGGAACTGGGGTTTTCGGTGGAGGTGATCCCGCCGGTCCGGATCGACGGGCGGGCGGTGTCCAGCACCGACATCCGCCGGGCGGTACGTGAAGGACGGCTGGCGGCGGCGGCGCGCGCTCTTGGGCGGCCCTACTCCCTGGCCGGCAAGGTGGTACCGGGGGACGGTCGCGGCCGCGCCCTGGGGCTCCCGACGGCCAATCTGGCGGTCCCGGACGGCCTGTGTTGGCCGGCCGCCGGTGTTTATGCCGTCCAGGTGGACGTGGGGGAGGGCCGGCTCCACCCGGGAGTAGCCAACATCGGCTGGCGGCCGACCTTCGGCGGCCGGCCGGGTGAGGGGCGCGAGGTCCTCGAAGTACACCTCTTCGACTTTTCCGGGAACCTCTACGGCCGCGCTCTGCGGGTCGCCTTCGTGGCCCGGTTGCGGGAGGAGCGCCGCTTCCCGTCCGCTGCCGCCCTGCGGGCCCAGGTAGCCGAGGACGCGGCGGCCGCCCGCCGGTTGCTGGCTGCGCGAGAGGGCGCAGGGGCGCCCGCGCGCTGACGGGACAGCCAGCCTCCCCTGCGGGGGCAGCCACCTGCCGCGCATGGGCGGTGAAGTACTTCACTTCGCGCAGAGCCTTGTTCAGCGCATCGCCTGCATGACGGCGACCGGGAGCGGTTTTACATCGACCAACCGTTGTGCTAGAATGAGTACGGCCTTCCGCGCGGATCGCCGCTGGCCCCGGCGGCCTTCTGGGCGGATGAGCGACGGACTGGAGGTGCGGGGAATATGCTGAACGTGGAGCGCAAGCAGTCGATCATCGGGGAGTACCGCCGCCACGCGGGCGACACCGGGTCGCCGGAGGTGCAGATCGCCCTGCTGACGGTGCGGATCAACGAGTTGACCGAACACCTGCAGACCCACCGCAAGGATCACCATTCCCGGCGCGGCCTGCTGAAGATGGTCGGCCAGCGCCGCCGGCTGCTCAACTACCTAAAGAAGCAGGATCCGGAACGTTTCGGGGAAGTCGTCGAAAGGCTGGGCCTGCGGGTTCGATAGACAGACCGGGGCGGGGTTTCCCGCCCTTTGTCTATGGGATTCGCGCGGGGTCTTTCCCGCCACATGCCGAGATGAGGAGGAATCCCGCACTTGTTCGATAAAAAGATCTACTCCACCGAGTTGGCCGGGCGGCCCTTGGTCATCGAGACCGGCGAACTGGCCCGCCAGGCCAACGGCTCAGTCGTCGTCAGCTATGGGGAAACGGTCGTTCTCGTGACCGCCGTCGCCTCCCCCGAACCCCGTGAAGGCATCGACTTCTTCCCCCTGCGCGTTGACTTCGAGGAGCGCCAGTACGCCGCCGGCAAGATCCCGGGGAGCTTCTTCCGCCGCGAGGGGCGCCCGTCCGAGCGGGCCATCCTGACCTGCCGCCTCATCGACCGGCCCATCCGGCCACTCTTCCCCAAGGGATATCGCAACGACGTCCAGGTGATGGCCACGTGCCTCTCCTTCGACGGGAACAACTTCCCCGAGATTTGCAGCATCATCGGCGCCTCCGCCGCCCTGTCCATCTCCGACATCCCCTTCCACGGCCCCATCGCCGGCGTCATGGTCGGCTTGGTGGACGGCGAATTCGTCATCAACCCGACGGCCGAACAGCTTCCCCGGTCGGAGATGGAGCTGATGGTCGCCGGCACCCGTGACGCCATCATCATGGTCGAGGCGGAGATGGACGAGATACCGGAGGAGCAGGTCCTCAAGGCCATCGCCTTCGGCCATGAGGAGATCAAGCGGGTGGTGGCCTGGCAGGAGCGGATCGCCGCCGAGATCGGCCGGCCCAAGATGGAGGTCAAGGCCCACACCATCGACCCCCGGCTGGAGGAAGCGGTGCGCGCCGAGGCCGCCGCGGCCATCCGCGCGGCGTTGATGAACCCGGACAAGCACGCCCGGGAGGCCGGCGTCCAGGCGGTCAAGCAGCAGGTCGCCCAGGCCTTCGCCGAACGGTTCGCGGCGGCGGTGTCGGCCGGGGAACTCGACGCGGCCGTGGCGCCCCAGCGGCAGAAGGACGTGGCCGCCGTGCTGGACGCGGTGGAGAAGGAGACAATGCGCCGTACGATCCTGGAGGAGGGCGTCCGCGTCGACGGGCGCGGCGCGAAGGATATCCGCCCCATCTCCGTCCGGGTGGGCCTGCTGCCGCGGACCCACGGTTCCGGCCTCTTCACCCGCGGCCAGACCCAGGTGCTGACGGTGGCCTCCCTGGGCTCGGTCGGCGACCGCCAGGAGATAGACGCCATTGGCGAACTCGATGAGTTCAAGCGCTACATGCACCACTACAACTTCCCGCCCTACAGCACCGGCGAGGTGAAGCCCCTGCGCCCCCCCGGCCGCCGGGAGGTGGGCCACGGCGCCCTGGCCGAGCGGGCACTGGTGCGCATGATCCCGCCGGAGGACGTCTTCCCGTACACCATCCGCCTCGTGTCCGAGGTGCTGGAGTCCAACGGCTCCTCGTCGATGGCTTCCGTCTGCGGCTCGACCCTGGCCCTGATGGACGCTGGCGTGCCCATCAAGGCGCCGGTGGCCGGCATCGCCATGGGCCTGATCAAGGAGGGCGACCGGGTGGCCATCCTGTCCGACATCCAGGGGATCGAGGACCACCTGGGCGACATGGACTTCAAG
>DYIH01000077.1:7299-7754 GCA_020723785.1 Thermaerobacter marianensis | reverse complement strand
GGGCGACAGGCCGGGGACGGCCTCCTGCAGCATGCGCACCTGGGCGGCCAGCTCCCGGGCGGTGCCGGCGGCGTCCAGCGTGGCCAGGTTGGCGTGGGTCAGGGTGTGGTTCCCCACCTCGAAGCCCAGTTCCACCAGGAACCGGATCTTGTCCTGCCAGGAGCCGGCCTGTTCGAAGGGACGGTCGTTGACGTAGAACGTCGCCTTCAAACCCCAGTCGGGGTGCTTTTCGTGGAAGGCCAGCAGGATGCCCACCGCCGAGTCCGGGTCGATGACCCGCCGGCCGTCATTTTCGGCGTAGCGGAACTGCCCCTCTGTCCCGTCGTCGAAGGTCAGGACCACCGGGCTGTAGCCCCGGGGCAGGTCGATGCGCCGGTCCAGGACCTCGGTCAGGTTCACCGGCCGGTAGCCGCGGCGGTAGAGTTCCTCCAGGTCGCGGCGGAAGTTTTCCGGCG
>DYIH01000077.1:4632-7289 GCA_020723785.1 Thermaerobacter marianensis | reverse complement strand
CCACCGGCCGGGGGGGGCCTTCGATGAGCCGGTAGTCGACCCCCGGCGTGTAGACGTTGTTCGGGTTCCAGAGGAGGAAGGCGTCGATGCCGGCATCGCGCAGCGCCCGGATCTGGGCCTCCACCTCCGCCTTGCCGTAGCGCACCCCGTACAGGGAGAAGTCCTGGATCCAGGGCCGGTGGCGGGTCAGCGGCAGGTTGGGCGTCTTCTCCCGCGCCTTGATCATGCTGTTGTACACCGTCTCGTAGGGCGCGGCGTTGGGGTTGCGCAGCCCGAACAACCCCCGGTTGTAGTGGGACGGGTAGACCATCGGCGAGATGTAGTCCACCAGTTCGGCCACGGCGGCATATTCCTGGCCGATCTTCATGTCGTCGGTGACCGTGGTCGTCAGGCCGAAGACGTCGGCGGAGAGGGCCACGCCGAGCGGCTGCAACTGCTCGCGGGCGTACCGGAGGAATCCGGTGATGGCGGCCACCCGCGCCTCGCGTCCGACGCCGTCGGTGACGCCGGGGATGTCCTTTTCCGGAAATCGCACATAGTCGAACTGTATCTCCCGGAACCCGGCGGCCGCGGCCGCCTTGGCGACGGCCACGTTGTACTCCCACACCTCCCGCCGGTTCGGGTTGGTCCAGGACAGGCCGCGCCGGTCGCGCCAGAGCCTGCCGTTCATGGTGATGGCCCATTCCGGCCGGGCACGAGACAGGACCGGGTCGACGAAGACGACGAGGCGGGCGATGGGATAGATGCCGTTCTCCTCCAGGGCGCGGATGCGGGCCCGGACGTCGCGGATCTTGCGCGAGTTGGCGCCGATCTCCCGCGCCAGCGGGATGTCGGTCTCGAAGGTGATCCGGCCGTCGTCGTCCTTGGCGTCGATGACCATGGCGTTCAAGCCGCCCGCCCTGGCCAGTGCCAGCAGTTGGTTGAAGCGTTTGTCGTCGCCGGCGGTGTAGCCGGTCAGGTACAGCCCCCGTACTCCCACCCCCGCAGGTCCCTGTCTGTAGACGGAGTTCGAGACCGGGGCCTCCTCGCCGTCCCCGGCCCGGGCTGCGGCTGCCGGCGCCTGGCCGGCCGCCGGCGCCTTGGCCGGGTACGTCCGGCCGCCGGGTTGCGAGGGCGTGGCCGCCTTCGGTGTGGCGCCCGCCTGGCCGCTCTTGCCGGTGGGGCTTGGAAGGGTGGCGGCCTTCGGCCGGGGCGTCAGCAGCGCCTCCATAGGGCCGTACCCGGCCGCACCCAGCCCGGCCAGCGCGCCAAGCGCCACGGCCACGGACGGGGCCCAAACCCACCGGGCCAACCGGCCGGACGGACGCTTCGGGCCCGCTCCGCTCGCCGCGCCGGCCGTCGGGGCAGCTTTGCCGGCAGGTGTCGGTTGAACCATGATGCCGCCCCTCCCGGACACATTTCGACAACCGATTCCAAGCGTACTTCCACCAATTGCAGGGGACTCCTGCCGCCATCGTTCAGGGAAACGTTGTGTGGATTGCTATGTAATTCAAGCCAGAGGTTATAACGGGCCCGGGAGCAGCCTTCGAGTGACCTCGAGGGGTCTTGCCCGATCGCCTCCGGAAGGGTATCATGGAGACGATGTGTTCCCATTTTTTTGGTATCGGGCGGGTGGGAAGATGAGGCGGTTTTTCTCGGCTGTGGCGGCCTGGTGGTGGTTGCTGACGCTGATGGTCGCCGGCGCCGCGGCCGCCGCTTACCTTGCCACCGTTAACCTCCTCCCCCCTCGGTTCAGGGCCGAAGCGACACTGGCGTTGTCCGGCGCCGGCGCCAAGCCGGACGATTTCGCCAAGGCGCGCGAGGCGTTGCTGGCCCGGGCCGGGAGCCAGGCGGTGCTGGAGCGGGCGGCGCGGGAGTTGTCCCGGCGCACCGGGCGCCGGTTTGACGCGGCCAGCCTTGACGGCATGATCAGGGTGCGTCCCGACCGCGGCGGCGGATCGATCAGCATCCAAGCCATCGATGGCGACAGGCGGGTGGCCGCCGCCGCCGCCGATGCCGTTGCCGGCGAGATTGCCGACACCGCGGAGCGCAGCCGTGAGGACAAGGTCCAGCGGGCCCTGGCCTACCTGCGGAAACAGGCCGAGGACGTGTCCAGGCGTGAGGCGGAGGAGCGGAGCCGGTACGAGTCCCTGGCCGCCGATCCGCGTTCGCCGGAGATCCTGCAGCGGGAACTCAACGCGCGCACCGAAACATGGACGGCCCAACGCAAGCAGGCCGCGCTCCTGGGGGCGGAGATCAGCGGGGTGCTGGCCGCCCGCGAGACACTGCGCCGCCAGATGGCGGGGACGCCGCGCCCCAGCCTGACCTACGACCGGCTCGCGGCGGACCTGGCGGAGAAAGAAGCGGCGATAGCCGAGAAGCGGGCCGCCATGGCATCACATCTGGCTCTGGCCCGGGAAATGGAGGCCGAGTTGCGCCCCCTGGCCGCGGAACTGGCTTGGAAACAGGCGCAATTCGCGCAGGCGCGTGATCGGGCTGACCACCTCCGCCAGCTCGAAAAAAGCCTTCATGAAAAGATCGCCACATGGCAGGCCAACCTGGCCTCGGGCCTCGGTGAAGTCCATGTATCGGTCGCCGCGCCGGCCGAGGTGCCGGCTGCGCCGGACAGGATGCCGGCGACGCGCAACGCCGGGATGGGGGCGTTGATCGGCGCCCTG
>DYIH01000077.1:946-4622 GCA_020723785.1 Thermaerobacter marianensis | reverse complement strand
GGGGCGGCGGGCCGCGCGTGGGATGGCGGCCGGGCGCTCGCCGGCCTGCCCGTTTTGGCCTACATCCCGGAGTTCGAAGCCGGGACGAAGCGATGACGTTGAGGCAGGAGGTGAACCAGGTGCTGGGGCTGGGCCGACGGAGAGCAAAGCGCAGCGGGCGGGTGCGCCTGGTCGCATCGGGGGCCGGCGATTCGCCGGAAGCCCGCGCCTTCCGCGACCTGTACCGCAACCTGCGGGAAGGGATACCGACCGGCGTCCGGTCGATCCTCTTCACCAGCCCCGGCACCCGGGAAGGCAAGACGACCGTTGTCTGCAACCTCGCACTGGCCATGGCTGCGGCCGGCGAACGGCTCCTTTTGGTCGACGCCAATCTCCACCGGCCCACCCTGCAGACGGTTTTCCCTCTGGCCAACGATCTTGGCCTGACGACACTTATCGGAGCGCCGGAAGGCCTGCGGCATGTCGTGCAGGAGATCGCCATGCCGCGCTTTCACGTCCTCACCGCTGGCCCCCTGCCGCCTGGCGCGCCCCCGGCCCTCGACCCGGTCCGGGTGCGGGCGATGGTCCGCGAGGCCGTCGATGACTACGGTGTCGTCCTGGTCGACGGGCCGGCGGTTCTGGAGAGCGGTGATGCCCTGGTGTGGGCCCGGTCGGTGGGTGGGGTGGTCCTTGTAGTCCGGGAGGGGGGATCGGACGGCGAGGCCCGGGAGGCCCGCGAGAGCCTGGAAGCGGTAGGGGCCCGGCTCCTCGGTGTCGTTGTCAACCGGTCCCGTGGATTACGGTCGGTGCAGGGCGCAGCCAGGCGCTTCGAGGCCCTGGTCGGCTGGCTGGAAGCGGAACGCAGCAAGTCAGGGTGGAACGGCCAGACATGACCAATTCCGTTTTGTTGCGCCGGGCCGGTGGCGGTGATAATATTTTCTTGGCAGCTATTACGAATCCATTGCATAACTGTGATAGTAATTAACGATGCCATAAAATCTCCTGCTGTGTGCGTGTTAGCATCGGCAGATTGTAACCAACACCAATGAAAAGGGAGCCCGGACGCCGCCCGCGGCGCCCATGCCCCTGCGTTGCTGGGGGATTGGCAAACCGGGCGGGAGGGCACCCACCTCGTGAGACGAGGTTTAAATCTGCCGGTCCACACGGCACAGCGGGTTTTTTCACATGTTCCCCCGGGTCCGGGCAACCCGCGGTGAAAGATATCCCCACCTTTGTGCGACAGGCCCCGTTGCGGCACGAATCTTGTTAGGGCTGAGGGGAGGTAACGACATGGAGATCCTGGATGCTGTCGGACGGATACTGTCACAGTATATCCTGCCGCTGGCCATCGCTCTGTTTTTGCTCGTCATCGCCGGCAACATGTTTCGTGACCGCAAAGGGCTGCGGAGCGGCGGTCCGACCTACACCGGCATCATCGATCGCGCAGGGAGCGATCCCCTGGCCCTGCACATCTGGGATTTCCTTACGGGGGACCGCCGCTGGGGGGTGGACGCGCCGAATCCGCGGATCATCGACCGGGCCGCCCTCGTCCAACTCGACGGGTGGCTGGTGGAACACGGCCTGCCGCTGACGGCGCCGCGGGGCGCGCGGTCGCCGGCGGTGGCCTACCTCACCGAACGCTTCCCCGCCCTGTTGCCCAAGGGCTGGCGCGTTCTTGTTGCCGGCGGGCCGGCCGGGGTGCAGGTGCGCCTGAGCACCGGCGGCGCACCGGAATTTGCCAGCCAATACAACCCTGCGGACGACGTCTCCGCCGCAGCGCTGTACGACCTGTGCCAGGCGATGCTATATGGCGTCGGCGCCCGCTACCGCGAGCCGCGTGACCCGCAGGTCGGGTATGGGGTTACCGCGGGTGCACGGGGACTGGCGGGCTGATCGACGGGGATGGTGTACGGTACGGGCGGGGAAAACGAAATAATAAACGACAGGGCGTCCCGATGGGGCGCCCGTTTCATAATAATCGAAGGTCGCCCACGGGCAGAATACCGCCGGCTGGCCGGATGGCGTCCGTCGGGCATGTCGGGTGGGTGTTGCCTGTAGGGGAGGGAATGGGCTTGGGATTCATCAGCCTGACGACCGAGGTGCCGGGACCGCGGTCCCGCGAGGTGATGGACAGGCTGCGCCGCTATGTGCCAAAAGGGGTGTCGGTCCAGGCGCCGGTGGCCGTCGCCGCGGCGTCCGGCGCGCTGGTCACCGACGTGGACGGCAACACGTACATCGACCTGACGGGGGGCATCGGCGTCCTCAACGTCGGCCACGCCCCGGACCCGGTGGTGCGGGCGGTGCGGGACCAGACCGGGCGTTTCCTGCACACCGACTTCACCATCGCCCCCTACGACGTCTACGTCCGCCTGGCCCAGCGCCTGGCCGAGGCGGCCCCCGGCCCCGGCCCCAAGAAGGCCTGCTTCTTCAACTCCGGCGCCGAGGCGGTGGAGAACGCCGTCAAGTTCGCCCGCCTGGCCACCGGCCGCCAGGCGGTCATCGCCTTCGAGGGCGCCTTCCACGGCCGCACCCTGATGGCCCTGTCCTTGACCAGCAAGCCGCGCCCCTACAAGGAGGGGATGGGGCCCTTCGCCCCCGAGGTCTACCGGGTGCCCTTCGCCTACTGCTACCGCTGCCCCCTCCGCCTGGAGTACCCGGGCTGCGGCGTCGCCTGCGCCGAGGCCCTCGACCGGGCCTTCTCGACCATGGTTTCGCCGTCCGACACGGCGGCGGTGATCGTCGAGCCGGTGCAGGGCGAGGGCGGCTTCGTCGTGCCGCCCCCCGAGTTCCTGCCGCGGATCGAGGAGATCTGCCGCCGCCACGGCGTGCTCCTCATCGCCGACGAGATCCAGACCGGCTTTTACCGCACCGGGCGCCGCTTCGCCTGCGAACGCTTCGGCCTGGCACCGGACCTCGTGACGGTGGCCAAGTCGCTGGCCGCCGGCCTGCCGCTCTCCGGCGTCGTCGGGCGCGCCGAGGTGATGGACGCCGCCCGCGAGGGGAACATCGGGGGCACCTACGTCGGCAACCCGGTGGCCTGCGCCGCCGCCCTGGCCGCCCTGGACATCATGGAGGGGGAGGACCTGGCCCGCCGCGCGGAGGAGCTGGGCCGCTTCCTGGCTGACCGCTGCCGGGCGATGCAGGAGAAGTACGCCCTCGTGGGTGACGTGCGCGCCCTGGGGGCCATGGTGGGGATGGAGCTGGTCCTGGACCGGGCGACGAAAGAGCCCGCCACCCGCGAGACGGCCCAGGTGCTCCAGGAATGCCTGCGCCGCGGCGTGCTCGTGCCGCGCTGCGGCCTGTACGGCAACGTGATCCGCTTCCTCAACCCGCTGACCATGCCGCGGGAGCAGCTGGCCGAGGCGCTGGACGTCATCGAGGGGGTGGTCGCCGAGGTGGACGCGGCGGTGCGCCAGGCCGGCGGCGGGGCGGGAACGTAGCGCCGGGCGGGGGTGGCCGGGCCGCCAACCGGACGGGGTGGCGGGCGCCGACATCGCGCCGGGCGTTCCCGTTGGTTCCGGTGGGCGGGTCCCGGGCGTTCAGCGGATCAGCCCCTCCATCGCTCGAAAGAGCCCGGTTTTCGGTGCGAGGCGGAGCGGAGTTGGGCGACCCCACCTTGGTGCGACGGGCTCATTAACCACAGTTATATTCCTGGGCTGCAAGCCCTTGACGCACAAGGCCTGCGCGACTCATGCAC
>DYIH01000077.1:0-931 GCA_020723785.1 Thermaerobacter marianensis | reverse complement strand
GGTAATATGCACCACAGTGATAATGTTTTGGCGCGATCCCGGAATGCCTTGTCGCATAAGCATTTCCGGGCGCGGATTATGCGCCTGGTTAATGGGCGGCCGGCCCCGCGTGGAGGTGGAAGGGGTGGGGCACCCGGTTTTTGCGGTCCTCTACGACGCGGTTCTGTTTCCTTTCGAGCGCCTTTACTATGCGCGGCAGCGGCGGCTGGTGGCGGGCGGCGCCGTCGGCCGCACGCTGGAGATCGGCGCCGGCACCGGCGCCAACTTCCCCTTTTACGATTTCGGGCGCGTCCGCGGCCTGACGGCGATCGAGCCCGACCCCCACATGCGCGCCCGGGCGGAGGCGCGCGCCCGGCGCCTCGGGCTCCCCATCGAGGTCCTGGACGCCCGGGCCGAGGCCCTGCCCTTTCCGGACGGCGCGTTCGACACGGTGGTCGCCACCCTGGTCCTGTGCACCGTCGAGGACCCTGCGTCCGCCCTGCGGGAGGTCAGGCGGGTGCTCGCTCCCGGCGGGCGGTTCCGGTTCATGGAGCACGTCCGCGACGAGCACCACGCGGGGCGCCGGTTTCAGGAGTTCATTACGCCCGCCTGGCGGGCGATGGCCGGCGGCTGTTCGCCCGCCAGGGACACGGCGGCGGCGATCCGGGCGGCCGGGCTGGAGATCGTCGAGTTGGAACATCTCCGGCTGGCCTGGTATCCGGTGCGCCCGCACATCAGAGGGGTGGCGCGGGTTGTTCCTCAGGCCGGGGCGGATGGGTCGGACGCAACCCGTGCCGCGGCAAGGCCCGCTTCCATGCCGCACGCGGCGCCTACCCCTCCACGAACTCCCGGTGCAGCGCCCGCACCACCCGCTCCACGGCCGGGGCGTCGATGACACAGGAGATGCTGATGTCCGACGTGCTGATCATGTGGATGTTGACGCCCTCGCCGG
>DYIH01000076.1:7683-7855 GCA_020723785.1 Thermaerobacter marianensis | reverse complement strand
TCAACCGGCCAATCTATGTGGGACGACGGTGGCCAAAGAGCGTGAGCAACAACAGGATTGCGCATGAGTCGCGCAAGCCTTGTGCGGCAAGGGCTTTCAGCCCTGAAATATAACTGTGGTTAATAAACCTGTCGCGCCAAGGTGGGGCCGCCCAACTCCGCTCCGCCTTGCA
>DYIH01000076.1:0-7673 GCA_020723785.1 Thermaerobacter marianensis | reverse complement strand
CGACGGTGGCCAAAGAGCGTGAGCAACAACACCATTGCCGGTCGGAGTTGCAACTGTTTGTAAATAACCGTCGTCACCGCCTCCACATATGGGGCTAGGGCTTTTTTATGTTCTTCGACCGAACCTGTTTTATTCCAAGATCTGGTTGATAGATATATTTCCGCATAATTGTTTTCATACGGGGTCGGATTCCACTTCCCGTGTGTAACCACAAGCCAAAATCGATCCGGCTCTATTTCCCAGTCATTCCCCACCCGATTCAACCGATGGCCCAATTCCTTTTCCAAGGCTGCCTGTAAGGACTCCAGCGGCGTGTCCCCGGGATAGCGGATGGTCACGGTGACGTGGTAGCGTTCCTTCTCGTCCCATGGATTCGGCCTCACCTTACCGGAATCCGGCGATGAAGAAGTCCCGCGATCAACGGTTCCACAACCGCTTACGAAAAGGAATATCAGGAAGAAAGATAACAGGCCACGGATCAGCCGCATGTGTTTCACCTTATAGCGTAGTCTTGATCTAATACCAAAATCCATCCAATGAAACAATCGCAGTGGCGGGAACACGTCTTTCAATAGAGAGCGGAAAGTTTAATATGCAAAAGATGGATCTCGCCCTGCGTGGGCCAGCCCTTGTGGCACAACGGCTGTGGAGCGGGCTTTTATGTGTGTCAGGACCGATAGCCGCACCTTTCGCGCCCTTCGCCGCACCCCATTGCCAACACCTTCTCACTCGATCCACCGGGCAGAGCCGGTTACGTTCGGGCCGGCCGGACTTTTTCACCGCGCTCATGGTGAACCATCAAGGAATTATGCCACTGTCGGAGGCTCCCCACTGGAAGACGGCAGTCTCGAGGCCCGCGGCCTCACCCCCCCTGGTAGGCCTGGCGCACCGCCTCGTCCCGGCTCAGACCGGCGGAATCACCCTGGGCCGTGATCACGCCGCCGGCGAAGACATAGCCGCGGGCGGCGACGGACAAGGCCAGGGCCACATTCTGCACGACCAGGAGAATGGCCGTGCCACGGGCGGCTATCTCCCGGATGACCTCATAAACCGATCCCACCATGATCGGGGAAAGGCCCAGAGAGGGTTCGTCCAGGCGCAGGAGCCACGGACGGCCGATGAAGGCCCGCGCCAGAGCCAGCATCTGCCGGCGTCCGGATCCTCGGCGCGCGATCTCACGGTAACCGATCCAGCACCAGGGCCGTCCAGCCGTCCTGTTCGAGGGCGTGGCGGCGCGCCACCCCCGGGCGGTCGAAGGCTTCGGCCACCCGCCGCGCCTCCTGCAGGAGGATGCCGGAGAGGATCAGGGTGCCCCCGGGCCGCAGCACCCGCACCAGGTCGCCGGCAATCGCCATGAGGACGTCGGCCGTGATGTTGGCCACCACGAGGTCGGCGCTGGCATCGGGCCGGGACGCAGCCTCGCCGTGGATCACTTCGACGCGGTCCGCCACCCTGTTCTTGGCCGTATTTTCACGGGCAACCCGCACGGCAACGGGGTCGATGTCCAGGGCCACCACGGAACCAGCCCCCAGCAGCGCGGCGGCGATTGCCAGGATCCCGGAACCGGTTCCGACGTCGAGGACGGCCATCCCGGGCATCATTTCCCGTTCGAGAAGGCGCAGGGCCAGGGCCGTGGAGGCATGGGTGCCGGTTCCGAAGGCCATACCCGGATCAAGGCGGACCACCACGTCCCCGGCAGCCTGCCTATACTCCTCCCAACTGGGAACGACGACGAGCCGTTCCCCGATGCGCAGCGGCTTCCAATAGGCCTTCCAGGCGTTGGCCCAGTCCTCGTCGCTGACCAGGCGCTCCTCCTCGTACCACCAGACCGCCTCGTCCCCGGTCTCCCCGGCGGCCCCACCCGCCGCCAGGCCGGGGAAGAAGACGCTCAACCGGGCCAGCGCCCCGCGGAGGTTGCGCAAACGCTCCTCCAAGGTCTCGTCAGCGGCGAAGTAGGCCCGCACCCTGGCGGCGCCTTCATCGTCGATGACCACCCCGCCGGACCCGTGTTCCTGCAGGACGTGGGTCACCGCCTCCAGGGTCTGGGGCGGAACGCGCAAGATCATCTCCACGTAATCCAATTCCGTTCCCCCGAAGTGCGTCAAAACGGCCTGGGCGGACCGTTTCTCGTTGCGGGTAAAATCAAAGCCGGCGACCGCCGGCTGTCAAACGCCTCAGGTACCGCCGAATCCGATGGTGACCCGGTCGTTCTCCACGATCACCGGAACGCGGCGCTGCCCGTCGGAGTACTCCATCATCCTCTGTAGGGCGGCTTCATCGATGCCCTCGTCGGTCTTGACCCGGACGTACTCCACCTCGTAGCCCCGTTTCTCGAAATCGGCCCGGGCGTTGCGCGTATACGGTCAGGTATCCTTACCGAAAATGGTCACCCTGGCGATCAACCTATACCCCCCTCTCCATTTGGCTTTATCCTACCGCACGATGAAGAAGAAGAAAAGTGTTGACATTTTCTTCCGCCTTGATATAAACTGGCGTTCGGAAAACATCAGCCGCAGGAAAGACGACCAATTGCGGCGAATACATCATTCCCTCCCGGAGGTGGGTTGGATGGATGAGGCGTTGGTAACTTACTTGGATAAGCGGTTTGCCGCGTTTGACAGGCGGTTTACCGAATTCGACGAGAGGTTCTCCGCGTTTGATAGGCGATTTTCCGAATTCGACGAGAGGTTCTCCGCGTTTGACAGGCGATTTTCCGAATTCGACGAGAGGTTCTCCGCGTTTGACAGGCGGTTTACCGAATTCGACGAGAGGTTCTCCGAACTCGACAGTCGGTTCTACGAGTTGCGCGGCGAGATGACCACGGTTCGCGAGGAACTGATCCGCCATTTCGACGATAAGTTGTCCGCACTGGATCGGGAACACCGGGTACTCATCGAAGACCTGGGCCGCCAAGTGCGAAAGGTCGCCGAAAGCCACGGCATCCTGCTTCAGGTCATCTCCGACGTCAAGCTTGCCGTCCGCGACGATATCCACGAAGTTCGGATGCTCCTCACCCTGTCGCAGGAGGAGAACAACCGCCGCCTCATCGCCCTGGAACAGCATGTCGGCCTCCGATGAGGCGCCTCGCTAGGAGCGCGCTGCGAAATCCCGATATCGACGACGCTGGTGGGGCGGCCCTTTTTCGCAACGCGCTCCTAGCTCAAAGCATCCCGCATCTTCTTGAAGAAACCCTTCTCCTCGACGCCGACCTTCTCGCCGCGCAGGCGGGCCAGGCGGCGCAACAGGTCCCGCTCCTCCGCGCTCAGGTGGGTCGGCGTTTCCACCTGCACCTCCACGCGGTGATCGCCCCGCCCGCTGCCCCTGAGACGGGGAATGCCCTTCCCCCGCAGACGAAAAACAGTGCCCGACTGGGTACCGGGCGGGATGGCCAGTTTCTCCGATCCGTCCAGAGCGCCGCCTGGGCCATGCCCACCACGACCCGGCTGACCACGTCGTTGCCTTCTCGTATGAAAGTGGGGTGGGGCTTCATGTGGATGTCCACATACAGGTCTCCAGGTGGACCACCCCGCCGCCCCGCTCCCCCCTCGCCCCCGACCCGCAGGCGGGTGCCCTCGTCCACTCCGGGAGGGATCCGCACCTTGATATGTTTGTGCCGCCGCACGGTTCCCGCACCGCCGCACGCGCCGCAAGGCTTGTCGACGATCCGGCCCTCGCCGCCGCACCGGCCGCAGTTCTGGACGGTGACGAACTGGCCGAAAACAGTCTGCCGGGCCGCACGCACCTGGCCGGAGCCGCCGCAGGACGGGCAAGCCCTGGGTGACGTGCCGGCAGCGGCGCCCGTACCCCGGCATGATCCGCAGGACTCCTCCTTGGCCAGTTCGATCTCTTTCTCGCCCCCGAAAGCGGCCTCTTGCAGGGAAATCGACAGGTCGATGCGCAGATCGTGCCCGCGCTCGGGGCCGCGCCGGGCCTGGGCGCGGTTCCCACCTCCGAAGAAGGTTTCGAGGATGTCATCGAATCCAAAGCCGGCAAAGTCCCCAAACCCGCCCTGCCCGAACCCGCCGAAGGGCCCGCCTGCCCCGGGGTCGAAGCCGCCGCCGTCCACTCCGGCATGGCCGAACTGGTCGTACCGGGCTCGTTTCTCCGCATCGCTCAGGACCTCATAGGCCTCATTGATCTCCTTGAACTTCTCCGCGGCCGCGGGGTCGTTGCGATTGGCATCCGGGTGATACTGCCGGGCCAGCTTCCGAAAAGCCTTCTTTATCTCCTCGGCACCGGCCCCGCGGCCGACACCGAGAACCTCATAATAGTCCCGTTTTTCGGCCACGCTGCATCACGCCCCGACCCGGCTATTCTTTGACTTGGTAGTCGGCGTCCACGACGCGCTCTCCTCCACTCCCGCCGCCGAAACCGCCGAAGCCGCCGGCCCCGGCTGCCGCGCCGGCGTGGGCGTACACGGCCGAACTCAGGTCGAAAAGGGCCTTCTGGAGAGCGTCGGTGGACTCCTTGACGGCCGTGGTGTCGTCTCCGGCCAGGGCCTGCTTCACCTTGTCCACCGCGGCCCGGACGGCGTCGCGCCGGTCGGCCGGCGCCTTGTCCCCCAGCTCGTTCAGCGTCTTCTCCGCGGTATAGACCAGGGTGTCGGCCTCGTTGCGGGCTTCCACCTTCTCCTTGCGCTTCCTGTCCTCCTCGGCGTACGCCTCGGCCTCGCGGACCATGCGCTGGATTTCGTCCTCTTTGAGGGTGCCGCGGGACTGAATGGTGATCTTCTGCTCCCGACCGGTGCCCTGGTCCTTGGCCGAGACATGCACGATGCCGTTGACGTCGATGTCGAAGGTGACCTCGATCCGCGGCACGCCCCGCGGCGCCGCCGGAATGCCGTCGAGGACGAACTTGCCCAGGGTCTTGTTGTCGGCGGCCATCGGCCGTTCTCCCTGCAGGACGTGGATCTCCACCTGGGTCTGGCCGTCGGCGGCCGTGGAGAAGACCTGGCTCTTGGCCGTCGGGATCGTGGTATTGCGCTCGATGATCTTGGTAAAAACACCGCCCAGGGTCTCGATGCCCAGGGAGAGAGGCGTGACGTCCAGCAGCAGCACGTCCTTGACCTCGCCGGCCAGGACGCCGCCCTGAATAGCCGCCCCCAGGGCCACCACCTCATCCGGGTTGATCCCCTTGAAGGGCTCCTTGCCGAAGAGCTTCTTCACCGCCTCCTGGACCGCCGGGATGCGGGTCGAGCCGCCGACCAGCAGGATCTTGTCGATCTGGCTCGGCTGAAGGCCGGCGTCGGCCAGTGCCTGGCGTGTCGGGCCCATGGTGGCCTCCACCAGGTCGGCCGTCAATTCCTCGAACTTGGCCCGCGTCAGGGTCATGTCCAGGTGCAGCGGCCCGCCGTCCGGCCCCATGGTGACAAAGGGCAGGTTGATGGTTGTCTGGAGCACGCTGGACAGCTCGATCTTGGCCTTCTCCGCCGCCTCCTTGAGGCGCTGCAGGGCCATGCGGTCCTTGCGCAGGTCGATGCCGTTCTGCCGCTTGAACTCCTCGGCCACGTAGTCGATGATCCGCTGATCGAAGTCGTCGCCGCCCAGGTGGTTGTTGCCGCTGGTGGCCTTGACCTCGAAAACGCCGTCGCCCAGCTCGAGGACCGAAACATCGAAGGTGCCGCCGCCCAGGTCGAAGACCAGCACCGTGTGGTCCTGCCCCTTGTCGGCGCCGTATGCCAGCGCCGCCGCCGTCGGTTCGTTGATGATGCGCAGGACCTCCAGGCCGGCGATGCGCCCGGCGTCCTTGGTCGCCTGGCGCTGGGCGTCGGTGAAGTAGGCGGGGACGGTGATGACCGCCTTGGTGACCGGCTCGCCCAGGTAGGCCTCGGCATCGGCCTTCAGCTTCTGCAGGATCATGGCCGAGATTTCCGGCGGTGAATAGTCCTTGTCGCGGATCCGGACCCGCACGTCGCCGCCGGACGAGGCCACGACCTTATATGGAACCCGTGCGGCCTCCACGGAGGCCACCTCGGCGTAAGGCCGTCCCATGAACCGCTTGATGGAGAACACGGTATTGTCCGGGTTGGTGACCGCCTGGCGCTTGGCCACCTGGCCCACCAGCCGCTCCCCGTCCTTGGTGAAGCCGACGACCGAGGGCGTCAACCGGCTGCCCTCCGCGTTGGTAATCACCACCGGGTCGCCGCCCTCCATCACGGCCACCACCGAATTGGTCGTACCCAGATCGATGCCGATCACCTTCGCCATCAAATCACGCCCCCTTGACTGCACAGCCTGAAACGTATCGCAAGATGGAGCTCAAGACGCGCCACGCAGGGCTTCGACCAGCCGCGGCGATTGGTGCGGAAAGGCGCCTAGCCGCGCACGGCCACCTTGACCAGGGCCGGCCGCAGGACCTGGCCCTTGAAGACATAACCCTTCTGGAGCGTTTCCAGAACGGTGCCCTCCGCCGCCTCGCCGCCCTCGACCCGCATCATCGCCTCATGGAGGTTGGGGTCGAAGGGCTGTCCGTCGGCCTCGACCGGCTGGATGCCGGCCCTATCCAGTGTATCCCGGAACTGCCGCAGCGTCAGGTCGAGGCCCTGGCGCAGGGCTTCCATGTCGGCCTTCTCTGCGGAAGCAACGGCCCGCTCCAGATTATCCAGAACCGGCAGCACTTGCAACAGGAACTGTCCCACGGCCTGATCCTGCCAGCGGGCCTGCTCCTGCATCATGCGCCGCCGGTAGTTGTCGAAGTCGGCCTTGAGGCGCTGCAGCTGGGCGAGGTAATCCCCCGCCTTGCGCCGCTCGGCGGCGAGGGCCTCGTACAGGGCGGCCAACTCCGCCGCCTCCACATCCGTCACCAGGTCACCCTCGGCCGTCTCGCCGGCCGGGCCGGCGCCAGTCCCACCGCTCGCCGGGTCCCCGTCGATCAACGCGCCGGCACCCGAGCCTTCGCGGGTCGCCGTGTCCTGCTCCACCGGCGCAATCCTTTCCTCAGCCACATCAACACCCCCTGGACGCGTGACCCACCTTGGTGCCGGCCCGTTTACCTGGGGCCGTCCGTCAGAATCAAGCTCAAGCTGCGGGTGATCTCGTCAACCAGGGAAACCACCCGCGCGTAATCCATCCGGCGCGGGCCCAGGACGCCGATGTGCCCCGCCAACCGGTCCCCCACGGTGTAGCCGGCCGCCACCAGGCTGCAGTCCTGGATCGCCGCGGCATCCAGTTCCCCGCCGATGGCCACGGAAACGTGCTCGGCTGCCGTTCCCCAGCGGTGCAGCAACTCCTGTGCCAGCCGTTGCTCCTCGATGGCGCTCAACAGCGCAGCCGCCTTCTGTACGTCGCGGAACTCGGGCTGGCGAAGCAGGTTGGTGGCGCCGCCCACGTAGACCTTTTCGCCGCCTTCGCATTCCAGATCCTCCCTGAGCGCCTCCACCGCCCGGGACAGCACGTCCCGCATCGCGGACATCTCCTGCTTCAGACCGGTGAGAGAACTCTGGGCGATGGCCTGCAGCGGCTGGCCGCGGAACCGCTCGGTCAGCGACCAGGAGAGAAACTGCAGATCGTTGGGCGTCACGGGGCCTTCGAATTGGAGTATCTTGGTCTGGACGAAGCCGTCGGCCGTGACCACGACCAGGCTGATCCGGTCCTCTTTCAGGGGCAGCAACTGGACGTACCGGCAAACGGAGCGGGCCGCCTCTGGCCCGCTCACCAGCACCAGGTAGCCGGTGA
>DYIH01000075.1 GCA_020723785.1 Thermaerobacter marianensis | reverse complement strand
GCCGGCCGATGGCGCCGCCGTCTAGCGGCCCGCGACCGATCCCGATCCCCGCCGCAGACTGGCCCGCATCAACCCATAGGTTACCGCCAGGAAAAGCGGCGTGAAGAGTTGGGTCATGGTGGTGAAACCGAAACCCCAGACCGGGTCGGTGTAATCGATCAGGTAATGGGGGTTGGCGCGGAAGGTCTCCTCGATGAACCCGCGCAAAAGGGAATAGTAGAAGAAAAAGGCCCAGAACAGGAAGCCGGGCGGCGGGTTGCGCCGCGCCAGGCGGTTGTGGATCAGCAGCAGGGCGAGGCCGATCAGGGAGCCGTAGATCTGCGCCGGGTGGCGGTCCAGGCCGAAGGGCATGATCGCCGCCTTGTGGCCGATGACTTCCTGGTTGAAGATGTTGGCGATGCGCACCAACATGTACCCCACCGCCAGGCCGGGCACGGCCAGATCGGCCAGGGCGCCGAACGTCGCCCGCGCCCCGGTGAGCGACAGCGGCAGCCGACGCATGTACAGCCAGCCCGCCAGCAGGCCGCCCCCGATGCCGCCGTGCCAGGACAGGCCGCCGTGGTCGATGCGCGGGATCTCCGCCGGGTTGGCGATGAAGTCGGCCGGGTTGGTGATCACATAGATCAGGCGGGCGCCGACGATACCGGCCAGCAACGAAATGAGGGCCGTGTTGTAAAGGAAATCCTCCCGGAATCCGGCTTTGACACCGTTTCGAACGAAGTAGAACAGCCCGACCCCCATGGAGACCGCCATCAGGAAACCGTACCAGCGGATGCCGACCGGGCCGATCTGGACTATGTACGGGTTCAGATCCAGGATCATGTTCTTGGTTCTCCCCCCTGCCCCGGCGGGGCCGCCGAAGCCGCCGTAAGTCTACCATACCACCCCCCCACCTGCAAGGCGGCAGCCGACCCGGCAAGCGAAACACCTGCTCTCACGCGACTAAGCGCGGGGATGGGTGCGGGAGTATACGTCCTTGAGGTGGCTGCGGGTCACCTGAGTGTAGATTTGCGTGGTGGAGATGTCGGCGTGGCCCAGCATCTCCTGGACGGAGCGCAGGTCGGCACCGTTCTCCAGCAGGTGGGTGGCGAAGGAGTGCCGGAACGTGTGGGGGGTGATGCGTTTTTGGATGCGCGCCTCCTCGGCGTATTTCTTGACTATCTTCCAAAATCCCTGCCGGGTCAGCCGGCGGCCGTGGTGGTTGACAAACAGAGCAGGCTCGGCCGTCTCGCGGACGAGCTCCGAGCGCCCCCGCCCCAGGTACGCCTGCAGCGCCCTGACGGCCGTCGAACCGATGGGCACGATGCGTTCCTTGGATCCCTTGCCCATGCATCGGACTATGCCGGCGGCCAGGTTGACGTCGAGGACGTCGAGGGAGATGATCTCCGACACGCGGATACCGGTGGCGTACAGGAGTTCCAGCATGGCCTTGTCGCGGCGGCCGGTCGCGCAGGTCACGTCGGGCTGGTTCAGCAGGAGTTCAACCTCCTTGACGGTCAGCACCCGCGGCAGCCGTTTCTGCTGCTTCGGTGACTCCAGGTCGGCCGTTGGATCCGCCGTCAGGCGGTTCTCCTGCACCAGATACTGATAGAACGCCTTCAGGGACGCCAGGCGCCGGGCGATGGTGGCGGTCGACCGCCCCTGCTTCTGCAGGCTGGCCAGGTAAGCCATGATGGTCGCACGGGTGGCCGTTTCCGGCGTCTCCTTGGGACCTTCCGCGAGGTAATGCGCATAGTGCCTCAGGTCGCGGCCGTACGACTCCAGGGTGTTGACAGCCAGACCCCGTTCCACGCTCAGGTAATCGATGAAAGCCTGAAGCTCGCCCTCCATGACTCCGCTCCCCGGGACAACATCCGTCAACCAAAGCGGGTAATGATTTCTACCTCTACCGCAAAACTCCTCTTCCCGCGGCGATCATGAGCCCCTGGAGCGCTGTCCGGGAATGCCGTTGTCAGGCCAGGGCCTGTTCCAGTGGAACGAATTCCAGGGCGTGGGCTTCGGCCACGGCCCGGTAGGTGACGACCCCTTCCAGGACGTTGACCCCGAGGGCCAGGGCGGGGTTCTCGGCGACCGCGCGGCGGAGCCCCTTTTCCGCCAGCTGCAGGACGTACGGCAGGGTGACGTTGGTCAGGGCCAGGGTCGCGGTGCGCGGCACCGCCCCGGGCATGTTGGCCACGGAGTAGTGGACCACGCCGTGCTTTATATAGGTGGGGTTCTCGTGGGTGGTGACACGGTCGATGGTGGCGATGGAACCGCCCTGATCGATGGCCACGTCGACGATCACCGCGCCCGGCTTCATCGTCCGGACCATGTCCTCGGTGACCAGGTGCGGGGCACGCGCGCCCGGGATGAGCACGGCGCCGACCAGCAGGTCGGCCCTGCGGGCGGCGGCGGCGATGTTGGAAGAGTTGGACATGAGGGTGGTGGCCCGCCCGCCGAACAGGTCGTCGAGCTGGCGCAGCCTCTCGGCGTTGACGTCCACGATCGTGACCCGCGCCCCCAGGCCCAGGGCCATTTTGGCCGCGTTGGTGCCGACGACGCCCCCGCCGATGATGACCACGTCCCCCGGGGGCACCCCCGGGACGCCGGCCAACAGCACGCCACGGCCACCCTGGGGTTTCTCGAGGAAATGGGCACCCACCTGAACGGCCATCCGCCCGGCGATCTCGCTCATGGGTGTCAGCAGGGGCAGGGAGCCGTTGGCAAGCTGCACCGTTTCGTAGGCGATGGCAGCCACCCGATTGCGCATCAGCGCCCTGATTAGCACCGGCTCCGCGGCCAGGTGCAGGTAGGTGAAGAGTATTTGGCCCGGGCGGAGCAGGTCGTATTCGGGTTCGAGGGGTTCCTTGACCTTGACGATCATCTCCGCCTCGGCAAACACCGCGGCGTGTTCGTCGACCAGGACGGCGCCGGCCCGGCGGTACTCATCGTCGCCGAACCCGCTTCCGGCACCTGCGCCGGCCTCCACCAGCACCTGGTGGCCGGCGCCGGTCAGGGCCTGCACTCCGGCCGGCGTGACGGCAACGCGGTTTTCGTTGCTCTTGATCTCCCGGGGAACACCGACGCGCACGCCTGTCCCAGCCCCCGTAACGATGATCTCGGTCGCAACCGGCAGAGTCCGTCGCGGCCCCCATCGGGCCTTCCGGCTGATGGGGATACCGCCCGGCACAGCCGCTTTGAGTATAGCAGACGAATCCGGACTCTCCAACGAGGGCCCGGATGGTCGCTGTCATGGCGGGGCCGGGGCGAAGCCACCGCTCAGGGTTGTTGCCTGATCCGTCTCAAAATTTCGGATGCCTCCGGCCGCAACGGCGGCCGCCCCGGGCCCGGCGGCGCCAGGAAATAGCCCTGTCCGTAGGTCACCCCGATCCGGCAGAGGATCTCCAACTCCTCCGCCGTCTCGATGCATTCCGCCACGAGGCCGATCCCTGTTTCATTGCAATAGCTGGCCAGCCCCTTGATCAGGTTGCGGCGGTACACGTCGTTGGAGACCCCGCGGACCAGGTAACCGTCCAGTTTGATGTAATCAGGCCGCAGGGCAACCATGGTGGCCATCCCGGAATAACCGATACCCACGTCGTCGAGGGCGATGCGATGCCCCTGGTGGCGGCAGCGCTCCAGGGCCCTGAGCATGATTGGATCACCGCCGACGAAGACCCGTTCCGTCAGTTCAAAGACGATTTCGCCGGGGGACAGGTCGAGCTCTCGTATCCAACCGCACGTGGGGCAGGCCGGTCCCAGGAGGCAGGGCATGAGGCGCGGGTCCATGTTGACGAAGATTTGCACGCCCGGCCCCAGGCTTTTCTTTTTCGCCTCCAGCGCCCGCCTGCGGCACATCGACTCCAGGGTGTGGAAGCACCCCTCTTCCAACGCCGCCTCGAACAGGTCGGCCGGCTTGAACAGCCTGCTGCCTCCGGGACCACGCGTAAGCGCCTCGTAGCCCACCGCTTCACCTGTACGCAAATCGACGATGGGCTGAAGCAGGACGTCCACGTTGCCGCCCAGGAGGATCTGTTGCATTTCGCTTGCCGGCAGCTCCTTGTCTGTCGCCGATTCTGCATCGATGTTCCCATGAGTGGTGTTGTTCGCGGGCTCCCGGCCCTCTGGCATGCCGATCGCTCCCCTCGATATTTTCTCTGGCGTAGTTATCGTTCGGCTTTGTTCACGAATTGATGACCAAAAGTAAACGGCGGAGCAAAAAAGGGGGTCGTTTAGAGATGGCCGGCCAAGGTGCGCAGGACGAAGGGCGCCAGGTAGCCCTCCAGCAGGCTGGCCACGACGAGCAGAAGGGCCATGGCGCCGGTGAAGAGCGTATACGTGACCAGTTCCGGGCTTAAGCCCGGCCGCCCGGGGAGGACCGGACGGCGGCGTAGGGCGTGGGCGATGCCGGCGACGCCGATGGCCAGCAGGGCCGGCACAGCCACCAGGTTGGGCGGGACCAGGACGGCCATGGCCATGAGCAGGCCGTTCCAGCCCCGCTGGTAGACCAGGAAGCCCACGGTGAACCCGGTCAGGAAGCCGCGCATGAACAGCAGGACGAGAATGAGGGGAATGCCGGGCAGAAAAAGCCCCAGAACCCAGAGGAGGCCGGCCGTTTTGAGGTGATGTGCCAGGGCGCGGCCGAAGACGACTTCCGACGGAACCGCCGCCCCGCCGTCGAGGAGTTGAGCCATGGATCCGTCGAGGAACCGGCCCAGATCGCTTTTCTCCTGGGCGGGCAGGAAGTTGACCGTGACGCTCCCCGCCGCCACCCCGGCCACGAACACCGCCAGCACCAAAAGCCCCAGGACGATGCCCCGGCGCGACGCCGACGGGCCGCCAACCCGCACCCATCGGAAGGCCAAGCCCCTCCCCCTCCTCGTCCACGTTTTATGACGCGGGCGGTTTGTATATGCTTCGTCCGTGTTCGATAACGTAATTGGCGGGTACGGAACCACCTGAACCCGTACCGGCACCAGCTGCTGCAATTCTCCCTGCAGCGCCACGGGATGGAACCGGACTGGGTGCAAAACCTGATCGCCGGGGAGATGTCCCGGCCGGACGGGGCTCCGTGGGAGGAGAAAATCATTGGTTGACACCTTGAACGAGCGGCAGAAGGCTGGGCTCGTCGCCGCCCTGATGACCGGCCTCCTGCTGGCGGCCCTGGACATGACCGTGGTCAGCACCGCCATGCCCGCCATCCTGGCCGACCTGGGCGGCCTGCAACTCTTCAGTTGGGTCTTCAGCGGCTACGCCCTCACCCAGACGGCGGCCATGCCCCTCTTCGGCAAGCTTTCCGACCTGTACGGGCCGCGGCGGCTCTTCCTCGCCGGCCTCGGCCTGTTCATCGCCGGCTCGGCCCTCTGCGGCGCCGCCCGGACCATGGCCCAAATGGTGGCCTTCCGGGCAATCCAGGGCATCGGGGCCGGATCCCTCTTCCCCATCGCCATCGCCACCACCGGCCTGCTCTTCCCCCCGGAACAGCGGGCGCGCCTGCAGGGGGTCTTCTCGGGGACGTTCGGCGTCTCCAGCGTCCTGGGGCCCTCCATCGGGGCCTTCATCGTGGAACATGCCTCCTGGCGCTGGGCCTTCTACGTCAACCTGCCCCTGGGCATTCTCTCCGCCCTTCTCCTGGCCCTTTCCTTTCGGGAAACGGCCGCCAACCGGCCCCGGCCCAGGGTGGATTACTGGGGAGCCGTGCTCCTGACCGGCAGCATCGTCTCGCTGATGTTCGCCTTCCTGGAGGGCGGCAAGGCGCTGGCCTGGACCTCGTCCCAGTTCATCGGCCTGGTGGCCCTCACGGCCGTGCTGGCGGGGGGCTTCATCGCCGTCGAGGCGCGCGCGCCGCAGCCCCTGATCCCGTTGCACCTCTTTCGCCACCGGACGGTGGCCGTCGTCGGCGTGGTCGGCCTGCTGCACGGAGCCGCCATGTTCGGGGCAGTGACCTTCATCCCGCTCTTCGTCCAGGGGGCAACAGGCGGCACGGCCGGCACGGCCCGTGACGTCCTGATGCCGATGATGCTTTCCGTGGTCGCCGGCACCTTTTTCTCCGGCCGTCTCTTCTTCCGGACCGGCCCACGCATCCTCGTCGGCGCCGGGCTGGCCATGGCCGGCGCCGGGTTCTGGTTGTTGGGCCGGATGACCCCGGCCACGGCCCCGGCGACGGCCGCCCTGTACATGGCAGTCACCGGCCTGGGGGTGGGCCTGTCCCTGGTACCGCTGGTCATCGCCGTCCAGCTGGCCGTCTCACGCCAGGAGATCGGCCTGGCCACCTCCCTGGCCACCGTCTTCCGGAGCCTGGGCGGCGTCATCGGCGTCAGCCTGCTGGGCGCATGGCAAGCCGGCCTGCTGAGAGATCGCCTGGCCGAAACCCTGGCGGCCGGCGAGGCCGCGGCCTGGCTGCCGGTCGGTCTCGCACAGACGCTGCGGAACCCCGATGCCCTGGGCCAGGTGCTGGTCAGCCCGGCCGCCGCGCAGTTGCCGCCGCCCCTCCTGGCCGCACTGCGCGGGGCGCTGGCGGCCTCCATTCACCCACTGTTCCTGGCGGCAACGTTCCTGTGCGCCGCGGGCGCGGTGATCTCCCTGGCCCTGCGGCGGGGGAAACCGCAGATCCAGCCGTCGGCCGCCCCGGGGGCAGTCGCCGAACCGAGGACGGAGGGATGATTTCTCATCCAAGCCGTACCCGCCCGTACCGGCCGCCGCCGCCCGCCTCCAGCGCCAGCCGTCCCTCGCGGGCGGCCACGACGCGCTCCGCCACCACCGGCCCCACCACCGCCGCCAATTCGTCCACCGTGGTCCGGTGCAGCACCGCCATCTCGCTGCCAAAGGCGGCGATGAGCCGGTCGATGCCTCGCCGGCCCAGCCCCGGCACGAACTCCAGGGGCACCTGCCGCCGGTAGGGCGGGCGGTCCGGCGGGTGGTCGCCGGGCGGGCGGTCGGCGATGGAGAGGAGCCGGTCGAAGACGCCGACGACCACGCTGTCGCCGCCGCAGCGGGGGCAGGCGAAGGCCGGGTCGTCCCCCTCCCCGGCGCAGACGGCGTTGCAGGCCGGGCAGAAGGTGCGGTGGTACTTGCCCAGGCGCGGTTCCAGGCCATAGTTGGCCTCGATGCGCCGCCCCGCCCGGCCGGTCAGGGCCAGCCATAGCTCGGCGAACGTCGGCTCCGCCAGGCAGAGGGCGTTGTATTCCCGGCCGATCTTCTCCAGCGAGTGGGCATCGGAGTTGCTCAGGTAGGCCTTGCCGTGGAGTTCGGAGAGGCGGTCGGCCATGCCGGTGTCGGCCGAAAGACCGAGCTCGACGGCGGGAATGCGGGCCGCGGCGGCTGGCGGAAAGACCTCGCCAAGGCGGTCGGCCATCGCTCCGTACAGGCCCTTGTACGGCGTGAAAGCATGGGCCGGCACGACGAACCCGCCCAGGCCGTCCACCAGGTCGACCAGTTCGCCGGG
Organism: Thermaerobacter marianensis; assembly: GCA_020723785.1. GTDB lineage: Bacteria > Bacillota > Sulfobacillia > DYIH01 > DYIH01 > DYIH01. The sequence continues at coordinate 473 of DYIH01000075.1, read as the reverse complement.
GGCCAGCCGACAGCGCTGGCTCGAAAGGTCGGGGTTTTTGAGCCGCGGGGCCAGCGCGGCGGCCAGGGCTCGGATGGCCTCCACCGTGGGCAGGTAGGCGATGAAGTGGGCGGCCCGCCCCCTGACGGCCAGTTCCAGCTCGGCGCCGGGGATGATGGTAACGCGGCCGCCATAGCGCAGGCCACCCCCGGGCAGGGGTTCCAGCGCGCCGGCGGCCAGCAGGCGTTCCCAGTCCGAGAGGGCGCCGCGGGTCTGGGCATCGACGACGCCCACCAGGTCGATCCCCTTGCGGCGGGCGCACTCGTCGAGGATGTTGGGCAGGGTCAGGCCGGGCGCAGCGGCGATCTTCACCGGCCGGACACCGCCGGCGGCCCCCAGGTGGACGTGCAGGTCGGCGTAATAGGTCTGCAGGGCTCTCACCGGATTCAGCTTATCATGGACGCGGCGGACTTGCGCGATCCCACCTGCCTGCG
>DYIH01000074.1 GCA_020723785.1 Thermaerobacter marianensis | reverse complement strand
GGTCCCAGCAGCCGCCGGCCAGCAGGACGTGGACGGCCAGCGCCGGCAGCAGACGCCGCCCGGACGGCGCCGGGCCGGGCATCACCCGCCCCCTCCGCCCGGCCCGCGCGCCGTGTCGCGCGGGTGGTATTCCCACGGCCGGCGGCGCAGGAAGCGCAGGGGCAGCCGCAGGACGGCGTCCTTCAGGTCGCTCCAGTAGAGGGGGCCGAAGGGCGCCAGGTACTCCACGCCGAAGCTGCGCAGGCAGGCCAGGTGGACGAGGAGGATGTACAGCCCGACGAACATCCCGGTGGCGCCGAACATCCCGGAGAGCAGCATCAGGGGGAAGCGCAGGAGGCGGACGGCGAAGGCCAGGGCCATGGAGGGCACGGCGAAGGAAGCGACGGCCGTGGAGCCGGTGATGATGATCACCACCGCGCTGACCAGCCCGGCGCGCACCGCCGCCTGGCCGACCACCAGGGTGCCGACCACGCTGATGGCCTGGCCGAAGGCGCCCGGCAGCCGGATGGTGGCCTCGCGCAGGATCTCCATGGTGATCTCCATCATCAGGATCTCCGTCAGCACCGGGAAGGGACGCCCCTCGCGGCTGCCGGCGATGAAGACGCCCAGCTCGACGGGGAAGATCTCCGGGTGGAAGGAGGTCAGGATGATGTATATCGACGGCAGGGTGAGGGCCAGCAGGGCGGCGATGTAGCGCATGACGCGGACGAAGGTCGCCACTGGCCAGTGCACGTAGTAGTCCTCCGGGGCCATCATCATGTTGTTGAAGGTCGCCGGCGCCAGCAGCACGAAGGGCGTGTTGTCCACCAGGATGGCCACCCGCCCCTCCAGGATCGCCGCCGCCACCTCGTCCGGGCGCTCCGATTCCTGCAGGGCGGGGAAGATGCTGAGGGGCTTGTCGCCGATGAGCTGTTCCAGCACCCCGCTGTCCACCACCCCGTCCACGTCGACCGCCTCGAGGCGCCTGACCACCTCGGCCACCAATGAGGGGTTGGCGATCTGCTGGTGATAGACGACGGCCACCGAGGTCTTCGTCACGCGCCCGACCTCCATCGCCCGCACCTTGACCGCGTTGTCGCGCAGCCGGCGGCGCAGCAGGGTGGTGTTGACGCGCATGGTTTCGGTGAAGGAATCCTTGGGGCCCTTCATCACCGCCTTGTGCTCCGGCTTTTCGATGGCGCGCTTGTCCCAGCCCTGCACGCTGACGAGCAGGGCGGCTGCTTCGCCGTCCAGGAGCAGGGCGGCGTCCCCGGACAGCACGGACTTGGCCAGGTCCCCCGGGTTGTCGACCTCCCTCACCTCGCCGGCTGGGACCAGGCGGTTCCTGACCTCCTCCATCAGGCTTTCGCCGCCGCCCCATGAGTCACGTCGCGACATCAGGGGGGCGAGGACGTGTTCGTTCACGATCAGGTCGTTGGGCAACCCGTCGATGAAGATCAGGGCGGCGCGCACCGCCCGCCCGCCGGTCGCCTGCCACCCGCCGCCCCCGATGTTCCACGGTCTGATCAGTCCCGTGGTGAACTCCCGGAAGACGATGTCGTCACAGCCGGCGAAGGCGGCCCGCAGCCAGGCCAGGGCCGTGTCGAGGTCGGCGGGGAGCCGCGGCTCCTGCAGGAGGAGGCAGCCGAAATCGCAGATCAACCGGTCGACCCGCACGGTAACCGCCCGCGCCCGTTCCGCCAGGACATGGAACCCCTGCCGTTGCGTCATGAGGGACTGTTGTAATGACAGCAGTTGCGGCACCCCTTTCGCCGCTGACTTCGGCGCCATCGATCCGTCTGTTCCCGATCAGAGGTTGCCAGGCGGCGCTTCCCGCTGAAATAGCTTTCCAACCGCCCGGCGGCCCTATGCCGGTTTTCCCAGGCGCTCTTACGGTCGCATATCGGTTTTCCCAAGCGCCCGGCGGCCGTATGGCGGATGAATGTGATGACATCCCTGCGGCGAGGCGCCGCGGCGAGGCGCCGGTACGAGGACGATGCCCGAGCCGGCAGGAATCCTCACCCAAACGCAGAACTCAACGAGGGGCTCGAGGCAGAACTCAACGAGGGGCTCAGGGAGGTGGAGGGAAAGGTGGGATCCCGCTTGGTTCATGGCGATAACGCTCCTGTCGTTCCCGGCGCCGTTTGCGGTGTCGGCATGGACGTCGTGGAGGTCGGGCGGGTGGCCGGTGTGCTGCGGCGGCGCGGCGACCGTTTCCTGCGGCGGGTCTTCACGGCAAACGAACGTTGTTTGCTCGGACTCGTCGAACAGGATCCGGCCGGTATCGGCCCGCTGGCCAGCCAACGGGTCGCCGGCCGGTTTGCGGCCAAGGAGGCGGTGTTCAAGGCCCTGGGCACCGGTCTGCGGGCGGGGCGTTGGCAGGACGTCGAGGTGGGCCGTGATCCGTTTGGCCGGCCGGTGGTGGTCCTTGGCGGCCGCCTGGCCGAGACAGCATCGCGCCGCGGCGTGGCGGCCATCCATGTGAGCATCACCCACACGCGTGCATATGCCGCCGCCGTGGCGGTGGCCGGGGGCGCGGCGCCGGAGCGGTCGGCGGAGGAGGGCGCGGCGCCGGAGCGGTCGGCGGAGGAGGGCGCGGCGCCGGAGCGGTCGGTGGTTAGCCGTGACGGCGCCTGAAGCCGTGAACTGGCGAAAGACGTTCATAGATCTACCGGTTGTCCGATTTTCCACCTTTTCCACCTTTTCCACCTTTTCCGCCTTGTCCGGAGGCGAGGTCCGGCCCGGAGATGTGTTGGTCATAGCCTGAAAGGTGGACCAGAAACGGGGCTTGGATCGGCTTCGTTCATGTTTCGTTCATGTAGGGGGGACGGGGCTTGCGGTTGATGAGGATCAGGCGGCGGGGGGAGTTGGTGCTTCCGAAAGCGGTGCGGGACCGCCTGGGGTGGCGGGACGGTGACCTCCTCGTCGCGGTGGTGGAAGGGGACCATCTGGTGCTCCGGCGGGTGATGCTGCCCGAAGCCGTGACGAAGGCTCATGAGACGGGTCCGCCCGCTTCCCATCCGGTCGATCTTTCCGAAGAAGAGACCAGGCTGCTGGACGCTCTGGGAACGACCCCGCTGCACCCCGATCAACTGGTTGCCCGCACCGGCTTGCACATCAGCAAGGTGCTCTCGAACTTGGTCTTTTTGGAGATCAAGGGGCTGGCTCGGTGGACAGGGTATGGCTCTTATATCCGCACCGACGGCGGGGGTGCTTCGTCCCGTGGAACTGTTGACGGCTGAGGAGATGCGCGCCGTTGACCTCCGCGCCGCCGGGGAGTTCGGCCTGCCGGTGCGGCTGTTGATGGAGCAGGCCGGGTTCCAAGTGGCGCGGGTGGCGGCGGAGATGCTGGCGGAAGCCGGGGGGGGCGGCGGGTTTGGCGCCGTTGGCGCGGGGCGTCCGGGCGCTGTTGTGTCGTGCGCGGTGAGGCCGGATACCGCAGCAGCGCCGGACCTCTGGCCCATGGTCCAGGGCCGGTCCAACAGCCTGGCCGGCTTCCGCGTCGTCGTCCTGGCCGGCCGGGGGAACAACGGCGGCGACGGCCTGGTGGCAGCCCGCTATCTGCACGAATGGGGCTGCGCCGTCGAGGTCCTCCTATTCGGCGATCCCAAATGTCTGGGCGAGGCGCCGGGGGCCGGCTGGCGACTCCTGGGCGACCTGGGCGCGCCCCGCCTGGTGGTGGGGGAGGACCTGCCGGTGGGGGTCGCCTTGCGCCTCGGGGCGGCCGACCTGATCGTGGATGCCCTCCTGGGTACCGGCGTTCGCGGGGCCGTCGAGGGACCCATGGCCTCGGCCATCGAGGCGGCCAACGCCGCCGGCCGGCCGATCCTGGCCGTGGACGTCCCCTCGGGGCTGGACGCCGACAGCGGCCGGGTTGACGGCCCCTGCGTTCGGGCGGCGGTGACGGTCACCTTCTGCCGGGCCAAGCTGGGCCTGGCACTATATCCCGGTGCGGCCTACGCCGGGGAGGTGCGGGTGGCCGACATCGGCATCCCCGACGAGGCGGTGCGCCGCCAGAACGCCATGGCCCGCATGCTCACCCCGGACGACGTGGCCACCCTTCTGCCGCCCCGTCCGCCCGACGGCCACAAGGGCACCTTCGGCCACGTGCTGGTGGTGGCCGGTTCGGTCGGCTACGCCGGCGCGCCGGCCCTGGCCGCGATGGGCGCCCTGCGGGCCGGGGCCGGCCTGGTGACCGTGGCGGCGCCGGTCCCGGTGGCCGAGGCCCTGGCGGCCAGGCTGACCGAGGTCATGGTGCGGCCGCTGCCGGCCTCGCCGGAAGGCGGTTTCTCCCAAGAAGCCTGGCCGGGCCTGGCCGAGCTCGTGGCCATGGCCGACGTGATCGCCGCCGGGCCGGGGCTGGGGCGCGGTGAGCCGGCAGGGGTGCTGCTGCGCCGCCTGGTATCCGAAACGGAGAAGCCGCTGGTCCTGGACGCCGACGGCCTGAACCTGCTCGACCTCGAGGCGGTCGCCGCCTGCCGGGGTCCGGTCGTGCTCACCCCCCACCCAGGCGAAATGGCCCGCCTTCTGCGCCGGAACGTGGCGCAAGTCCAAGCGGACCGGGCGGGGGTGGTCCGGGAGGCCGCGCGTCGGGGCCGCTGCGTGTGCCTGCTCAAAGGCGCGCGCACTCTGGTGGCCAACCCGGACGGACGACTCTGGGTGAACCCGACGGGCAACAGCGGCATGGCCACCGCCGGGAGCGGCGACGTGCTGACCGGTGTGATCGCCGGGCTTCTGGCCCAGGGGGCCGGGCCGCTGGAGGCCGCTCTCGCCGGGGTTTACGTGCACGGCAAGGCCGGCGACCTGGCAGCCGCCGCCAGCGGTGAGCGGGCGTTGGTGGCCGGCGACCTGCCGAACTTCCTCGGCGCCGCTTTCCGCCTTCTAAAACCGCCGGCGCGGGAATAAACCTAAATGCGCCCGGCGGCGACCCGCGGCAGGCGGTGACGAAGGATTTTTGCTCCTGACCGAGAAATGGTCGCGTCAGGAGATGAATCCGCCCGATATGGAAACGCGCCCGACCCGGGCATTGGTCAACCTGGACTGCATTGCTCACAACGTGCGCCTGATCCGCGAGGCCGTCGGGCAGCGGACCGGGGTGATGGCCGTGGTCAAGGCCGACGGCTACGGCCACGGCGCGAATCCGGTGGCGAGGGCGGCGCTGGCGGCAGGGGCGAGCCGGCTGGCCGTGGCCATCGTGGAAGAGGGCGTCGCCCTGCGGGAGGCGGGGATCGACGCCCCGGTGCTGGTCATGGGCTGGACGCCGCCGGGCCAGATGGCACTGGCCCTGGCCCATCACCTGGACCTGACGCTTTTTTCGGTAGCCGACGCCGAAGCACTCCAGGAGACGGCGGTCCGCCTCAGGCGGCGGGTCCGGGTGCACATCAAGGTGGATACCGGCATGGGCCGGCTGGGCCTGCCGGAGGGCGACCCGGGGACGCCCCGGGCCATCGAGAGGATCGTCCGCCGGAGCGCCCTGGACGTGGAGGGGATCTACACCCACTTCGCGGCCTCCGAGTCCGACCGGGACTTCACGCTCGGGCAGCTGGAGCGCTTCGACGGTCTGATCCGGCGGTTGAAACGGGAAGGTATCGCGTTCGCCGTCCGGCATGCAGCCAACAGCGGCGCCATCTGGGGTGTTCCCGAGTCGCACCTGGACCTGGTCCGGCCCGGTATCAGCCTCTACGGCTACCACCCGGCCGGGGCCGAAGGGCCGGCGCGGCCCGGGGTCCCGGACCTGCGCCCGGCTCTGACGTGGGTGACCCGGGTGGCCCAGGTCAAGGAGGTGCCGGCGGGCACCACCGTCAGCTACGGCCGGACCTACGTGACCCGGCGGGCGGAACGGCTGGCGACCCTGCCGGTGGGCTATGCCGACGGGTTCAGCCGGAGGCTTTCCGGCGGCCGGGGGCAGGTGCTGGTCAACGGCCGGCGGGTGCCGGTGGTAGGCCGGGTGTGCATGGACCAGATCGTCGTCAACGTCAGCGAGGCCGGCCCGGTGCGGCCCGGGGACGAGGTCGTCCTGCTGGGCCGCCAGGGGGACGAGGCCGTCACGGCCGACACGATGGGCGGCTGGCTGGAGACCATCAGCTACGAAGTGCTGTGCGCCATCGGCAAACGGGTGCCGCGCATATTCGTCGGGGGTGCCGGTTAGGATGGTCGAGCGGAAGAGGATCAACGTCAGCCTACCCCTGTCCCTGCTTCGGGAGGTCGACGTGTTGGCCGGCGGCGGGAGGGGTTCCCGGAGCAGGTTCATCCTTGAGGCGATGACCCGGTATGTATCCGAGGCGCGCAGGCGGCAGACCCTGGAACGGCTCAGGTCGGGTTATCAGGAGATGGCGCCCCTGAACCTGGCCCTGGCCGAGGAAGGGCTGGCGGTAGACAGCGACCCCTCGCCGCGGGCCTTCCATTGGCCGGCGGGGGCGGAATAGGTGCAGGTCCGCCGCGGGGACATCTTCTTCGCCGACCTCAGCCCGGTGGTCGGCTCCGAGCAGGGCGGGGTCCGGCCGGTGCTGATCCTGCAGAACGACGTCGGCAACAAGTATAGCCCCACGGTCATCGCCGCCGCCATCACCTCCCAGATCGACAAGGCCAAGCTGCCCACCCACGTGGAACTGAAGGCCGCCGTCCACGGCCTGGACCGGGACTCGGTCGTCCTGCTTGAGCAGATCCGCACCATTGACAAGCGCCGGCTCCGCGAGAGGGTCGCCCACCTCGAAGGGGATATTATGAACCAGGTCGACGAGGCCCTGGCCATCAGCGTGGGCCTGCGCGAAATCTGAAGGGGGATGGCCGTGCCTCCGCTGATCGGCCTGACGGCGGGCACCATACACACGGAACAGGTCGGCTTCGGTGGCAGCCTGGTCGACATGGTACCGTCCTGCTTCCTGCCCTTGTCCTACGTCCATTCCGTGGAACAGGCCGGGGGGGCGCCGGTCATTCTGGCCCCGTCCGGCGGCATCCCGTCCGGCGAATGGGTGGCCAGGCTCGACGGGCTCGTGCTCACCGGGGGTGTGGACGTGGACCCGGCCTGTTTCGGTGAGGAGCCCCTGCCGGCCCTGGGCCGGGTCGACCCCGACCGTGACGCCTTCGAACTTGCCCTGGTCCGGGCCGCCCTGGCTGCGGACCTGCCGGTGCTGGCCCTCTGCCGGGGCATCCAGGTGCTGAACGTGGCCGCCGGCGGCTCCCTGTTCCAGGACATCCCGAGCCAGGTCAAGGGCGCCCTTCAGCACTCGCAGAAGGCGCCGCGCTGGTATCCGGCCCACGGTGTGTCCATCGCGCCGGGATCGAAGGTGGCGGCCATGCTCGGCGCCACCCAGCTCCGGGTCAACAGCTTCCATCACCAGTCGGTGAAGGAGGTTGCCCGCGGGTTCGTCGTCACCGCCGAGGCCGAGGACGGCATCGTCGAGGCCATCGAGAGCACGGTCCACACCTTCGTCGTCGGGGTCCAGTGGCACCCGGAGGCGATGTGGGCGCGGGATCCCGCTTTCCTCGGCCTGTTCCGGGGGCTGGTGGAGGTGGCCAAAGTGCGCCTCGGCCGGTAGCCGGTCCCGCTGCGGGCGCGGTGGCAGGGGAGCCTGGAGCCGGAGGGCGGTGCCGCGCGATGGTGCGACCATGCGGGGGGGTGTCTGGTGCGGCAGGCGGAGGTGCTCGTCCGGGTCTGGCGCGGTGACGTCGTCGAGGCGGCGCACCGCGGCCACGCCGTCGTCGTCGACACGGCGGGTGAACTGGTTTACCGGGCCGGCGACCCGGACCATGCCACCTATATGCGTTCGGCGGCCAAGCCGCTGCAGGCCCTGCCACTGGTGGAAACGGGCGCGGCCGGCCGGCTGGACCTGACGGAGGCCGAACTGGCAGTCTGCTGCGCCTCCCACAACGGGGAGGATGAGCACCTGGCCGCCGTGCGAAGCATCCTGGCCAAGGTGGGGGTCGGGCCGGAAGCGCTGG